>NZ_MLBG01000008.1 GCF_001936595.1 Desulfovibrio sp. DV | reverse complement strand
ATGCGAATAACGCCATGGGCATCATCGCCCGCCTGGTCAGCATCCTGGCCACCCACTATCGCAATCCGCTGGAACAGATTTGCGACCATAACGTCCTGGCCGGGCTCGAATACCAGCGGTTGCTGCCCATGCTGTGCCCGAAGTGCAAAATCCGGCTGATGGACCTCTCGCCCGAGGAGCGTCAACAGTACCTGCCCGAAGACGTTGCCGGCCGGTTGCGGCGCGTCCTGGATGACCGGGAATCCGTGTACGTCCGGGGCAATGGCTGTGAGGAATGCCGCAAGCGCGGGTTGATCGGGCAGACAGTCGCGGCCGAGATCGTGGCTACGGACCAGGAAATGCTCGGGTATTTGCGCGAAGGAAATATCCCCCGCGCCCACGAATATTGGATCAAGGAAAAAGGAGGCCGCAGCTACGTCGACCACGCCGTGGCGCTCATCAAAGAGGGCCAGGTCGATCCCTATCTCGCGGAAGAGCGTCTGGGCGTCCCCCTCAACTTCAACCAGGTTTTCGTGTCCGGGGGACGCTGATGCGCGAATACTTGGCAGAACTCCTGGCGCGCCTAGCCTTCAGCAGCTCGGTACGGCAACGGACCTGGAAAAAGCTGGCAGCCCAGGCCCGACATGGCATGAGTCTGGACCAGAGCCTGCGACAGATGCAACTGCGGGCGGCCACACGTCGGTCCCCCACGGCGTTGGTGTACGCCCGAGTGCTGGAACACCTGGGTCTGGGGCACAACCTGGGCGCGAGCCTGAGCGACTTTGCCACGCCGGAAGAGGTCATGCTGATCTCCAGCGGCCAGCGTTCAGGCCGGTTGCCCGATGGCCTGGAGCTGGCGGCCGGCCTGTTGGCGGCCCGTCAGAAGATCGTCGGGGCCGTGGTGAGCGCGCTGGCCTATCCGGTGTTTCTCTTTGGCGTCTGCATGCTGTTATTGGGTGTCGTCTCCGTTATGGTGATGCCCAAGTTTGCCATGCTGTCCGATCCCGCCAAATGGCATGGCGCGGCGGCAGCATTCTACAAGATGACCTCGTTTGTGGCTTCTTTCACCGGGGTCATCACGCTGATTGTTCTTCTCGCCATCATTGCCACGGCGCTTTTGACCCTACCCGCCTGGACCGGCCGGCTCCGGCTCTCCGTCGAAAACCTGCCCCCCTGGTCGATTTACCGCCTGACGGTGGGCTCGGTCTGGCTCTACACGCTTGCGACCATGATGCGCTCCGGCATCCAACTCTCGCACATTCTGGAGAGCATGATCAATTCCGAGACGATCAGTCCCTACCTTCGAGAGCGCATTTTGGCCATTTCCATTGAAAACGGAATCGGCAAGAACCTCGGTGAATCGATGTATGATTGTGGAATGGGTTTCCCTGACCAGGAACTTATTGATGATTTGCGGGTGTACGCTGTGTTGCCGAGTTTCCATCGCCGTATGCATGAACTGGCGACCGAGTGGATGCACGATGGAGTAGAGCTGGTCAAACAGCAATCCCGGCTCATGAACTTGATGGGAATCGTCTTGATCACCGCCTTAGTATCAATACTGGCAATGGCAATAGGTTCGTTGCAGTCCCAACTCTTACCGACCGGAGGATATTGACATGACGCTTTTGGAAACCCTTGGGGCCATTCTCGTGGGCCTTATCATTCTGGCCGGAGCCGCCTTGGGCCTTAACGCAGCCTTCTCCTCGTCCAAGCTGGGCGAGACCGAACAAAATCTCGTCACCCTGCGCATGCAGGTGCAGCATATGTTTTCCGGCTCTGCCGATTATAGCGGCCTGGACAATAGCCTGGCGCTCAAAGCCGGGGTGGTGCCCAAATCATTTATTAAGGGCGAAGTTCTCAAAAATGCGTTCGGCGGCAACATCACCCTGACCCCGGTGACAGCCGATGCGGCCTTTTCCATCGAGCTCACCAGCATCCCCCAGGAAGAATGCACCAAGCTGGCAAAATTCCAGACGGATGCCTGGCTCGGCGTGGATGTCAACGGGCATGTCGTGGATCGCCTCTCGGATACGGTGGTCACGGATATCGTTTCCTATTGCGAAGATACCAACACCATCCTCTTCACGGCGAGATGACCATGACGTCGCTGGCTGAACTGTCCTTTTCGGACCTGATCATATTGCCGGACGGGTCCGCGCGCCTCAAAGGCTGCCCCGACTCAGGACAGCAGCTCATCCCCGTCCCACAGGATTGCGCGGCCGAGGTGAGAGAGCTGCCCAAAAAGTTGATTGATGCCGTCTTGGCCAAACGCCAGACGGACCCGGCCACGGGGCTTCGCGTGGAACCCCGAACGATTCGGTATTCCCATAACGGCGTGTATTACCGGGTGGCCGAAATCCAGGATGTCGATTCCGGTCAGACCTGGTTCATGCGCCGGCTGCCCGCAGCAGTGCCCGTACTGCCGGAACTCGGATTGCCGTCGTACCTGACCGATTGGCTGCTTCTCGCGGAACAGCGACAGGGCCTTATCTTGGTGGCCGGGGCCCAGGCTTCGGGCAAGACCACGACGGCCAGCGCCTTGGTGGCCGGCCGGCTCAAACGACATGGCGGCCATGCCGTGACGTTTGAAAACCCGGCAGAATTGCCCCTCGGCGGCAGTTGGGGGGACCACGGCTACTGCTTTCAGACGGAGATTCAAGGGGAGCACGAACTCCCCATGCAAATCGAGCGGGCGCACCTATACGCCTCGCCCAACGTCATCTTCATTGGCGAGATCCACACCAAGTTCGCGGCGCTGGAGGCCCTGCGCGTGGCCCTGGGTTCCCGGCAGCAACTGGTGGTGGCCACCATCCATGGCCTTGATGTCATCGCGGCCCTGGAGCGGCTCATCAACTGGGCGCAGGAGCTTGATGGGGTCAACGCCTGCGAGAACCTAGCCAATTCCCTCCTGGCCATCCTGCTTCAGGATTTGGAGAGCGAGCCAAAGTTGCAGAAGTGCCCGCAATACCTGCTTCTCCCTTTCGCCGCTTCCAACTCCGAAAGCGCCATGCGCATAAGAGGCCTTCGGGCGAAACTGCGCGAACGACAACTACAGACACTCGGTGACGATATGCGTGATTTGCGCAACCGCATCGCGGATCATGGACTCAAGGCCATATGAAAGCACTGGCCGTTCTCATGATTCTTCTCGGCCTCCTAGCCACGCTGCGTTTCAGGGGCATGGACTCCCAGGACGATCAGCGGACAGAGACAATAGCCGCGAACTACGCAGTCTACCGCAATGAAGTGCACCGCTACGTTTTTAACGGTCACAAAACGCCTGGAGATATTGCGACGGCATCCCTGGACCTGCCCACAAGCTGGTCGATGCTGCGTCCCTGGCACGCCCGGATCGAGGCGGGCTGCCTCTACGTCTGGGGGCAAGCGTCGCCCGAGGAAATAGCAGTCGTCCGGGATTTGTACTGGGGAAGCTACGCCATCGGCCGCGCGGCGGCGGGCCGGCTTTTCCCCAGCTACGGCGGCGTTACGCCGGTCCCGGCCTTCGTCTCCGAGGGCGACATCGTGAGCGTGGTCAGCGTGGAGTAATCGCATGAAACTCATTGAAACTATCGGCGCGCTGCTGGTCCTTTTCATCATGCTGCCAGTTCTCTTGAACCTGTGGGAGCTGGGCGCAAACGAGCTCGAAAAACGGCAGGCCGCCGACCAGCTCGTTGCGGTGACCAAGGCCGCTTCCGCCTATGTCCGCAAGCACCAGACGGACCTTTTGACGCAAACCTCGTCCGCCAGCGGCCCGACGATCAGCACGGACCCGTTGGTAACGGAAGGCTTCCTGGAGGCCGGCTTTCAAGGGCACAACGTCTGGGGCCAGACCTATCAAATCGTCTTTCGGCAGCCATCTTCCAATACATTGCAGGCCGTGGTGCTGACCACAGGTGGACGAGGACAGGATTCCAAGGATGTCCGTTTCGCCACCTCGGTCGTTCCTTCGGCGGCTGCGATGGCGGGAGGGGCCGGCGGCTTCATCCCCACTGGGGATATTCCGGACCAGCCGTCGAGTTCGCTGCGCGGAGCTTTCGGCGGGTGGATACTCAACCTAGCCAGCGTCGGGATCACATCCCCAGGGCCTGGCCACCTTGGGGCACTGAGCACGTTCGACAGCTCAAGCCTCGGCCAGGATTTTCTCTACCGAGTGGCCGTCCCGGGCCACCCGGAACTCAATCAGATGCAGACGGAACTGGATATGACGGATCACGCGATCCGAAACCTCTACGAGGTCCAGTTCACGGCCCGAAGCTTAGGCAGCGAAGTCTGCGATTTGTCCGTGGAAGGCAGGGTGTTTTTGGACACGACCCAGGGTCTTTACATCTGCCGGAACGGCAACATGGAAATCTTGGCCGACACCGGAAACAGCACGCTTTTTAAAAACGCCACTCTGGCCAAGGACGGGGATCTCGTCGACAAGCCGTCCTGCCCGCCTGGCACCGATACCACTCCGCAAATCTTCGTGACCCCGACCATCGCCGCCGCCGGAGCTGCGGCTCCTCCCCTCACGTCGTTTCAGACCTGGGCGACCAGCGCCAGCGATACGCAGTGGCAAGTGCATCTGCGGCTGCTGACCACAGATGACACTTTGGGTTGGGTCAATCCCGCATCGGACTACGGCCGCATCATGGTCTGTACAACCTGCGCCAAAGGAAGTTGATCATGCTCAATGATCCCAATGAATATATCGAGACCCAAAGGATGCGGAAGTGGCCGTTTTATGCCGCAATCCTTGGCGGGGCTATACTGCTCGGCGTCTTGGTGTACTCGGTGGAGTTCTCCAGCCAAAAGAAACAGGAGGAGAAAACAAAACCACCGATTGCAGCCCGAGACGACAAACCCTTGGTCAGCGACGCCGGCGGCATGGGCATGGCGACGCCTCCACCGCCACCAGCACCGACAACACCGCCCAAGCCCATCGTGCAGGTGGTCACCAGCAACGAGCCACCGGAATATAAACGCGAATTGGGTGAATTGCGCAGGCAGCGGCATCAAGCCACCATGAGTGCGCTGTCGTCACCACTTGTCATCCGCAAGGTCAAGGACGAGACGGCGAAGACCGGGCTCCAGGGTGAGAACAATGGACTGAAGTCCGAAAAAGAGCCGACTGATCACCTCGACCGACTTGAGCGGCTCGCGGGAGCGCCCCGGGAAGGGGACTACAACCCGGCGGCGGACAAAGACAAGGAAGCGTTCTTTGATCGGGCAAAGAAAACCGATAAGCAGTGGATTTCCCCCAACACCCGGATGGCAGGGCAGCGGTATGAGGTCAAAACCGGTGCCGTGATCCCGGCGGTGATGATCGGCGGCATCAACTCCGATCTCCCCGGCCAGATCATCGCCCAGGTCAGCCAGAATGTCTTGGACACGGCCAACGGCCACTTCCTGCTCATTCCGCAAGGCGCTCGGCTCTACGGGGTCTATGATTCCCGGATCATCTATGGCCAATCCCGCGTGCTCGTGGCCTGGAACCGCATTATCTTTCCCGATGGCTCGGCCATCACCCTGGAATCCATGCCCGGCACGGACAGCGCCGGCTATTCGGGATTCAATGATGAAGTGAACAATCACTATTTCCGGACTTTTGGCGGCGCTCTGCTGATGTCGCTCATCACAGGGACCACCTCTTGGGCCGTGGATAGCATGACCCCGACATCCAACAGCTCCAATTCCACAAACAGTTCCTCGAAACCGACTCTCCAACAGGAAATGGCCTCGGCCTTGGCCACGCAGTTCGGACAGACCACCTCCAAGCTTCTCGAAAAAAACATGAACATCAAGCCGACGCTGGAAATCCGGCCTGGATACCGGTTCAACGTCATCGTCACCAAAGACCTGGTCTTCAAGGAGCCTTATCGTGAGCAGTGAGATCATTCAGCACGGCCTGGGTGGAATCAAGACGCGCCGTAAGCTTTGGCGATGGGGCTACCTCCTTTTATGGTGCTCTTGGCCTTGGTCAGCTTGTCTTTGGCTACCCAGCAGGTGGCAATAATCTTCGGCAACCATCCGTCCTTGGGCAAACCTTGGGGCTCGGCTTTCGGCATGGCCTGGTACGCTCCCTGGAAAATTCTTTCGTGGCACCAGTGGAGCAACGAATACGAGGTCGTGCGCCGGGCCGAATCTATGGGCAGATGCTTTTATCGTGCCCAGCTCTTTTTCTGGGTTTTGCCCTACTGAACATGCGCAAACCCAAGCAGGCCTCCGATCTGCATGGATCAGCCCATTGGGCGGCCGAAGATGAGATCATGGATATGGGGCTTCTGGGTGGCCAGGGCATCTATGTCGGCGGCTGGGTCCAGAAATTCCACGGCTGGCAGGCCGCCAGGCAATGGCTCAATGGCCGTCGCGCGCAATTGCAACGCTATCTGCGGCACGATGGTCCCGAGCACGTACTCCTTTATGCGCCGACTCGGTCGGGCAAGGGCGTGGGCATCATCCTTCCGACGCTGCTTTCCTATCCCGATTCGACAGTGAGCCTTGATATCAAGGGCGAAAACTGGGCGCTGACGGCAGGCTGGCGTCACTCCCAGGGTCACAAGGTTCTGCGGTTCGATCCCTCGGATGCCAGCTCGGGCGACGGCAGGATTGGCACGTGTTTTAATCCCCTGGAAGAGGTGCGCCTGGATACGCTCCAAGCCATCCCGGACGTGCAAAATATTGCAACAATGATTGTGGACCCCGAGGGCAAGGGCCTTCAGGACTACTGGGCCAAGGCAGGATTTGCCTTCATTGCCGGTGCCCTGCTGCATTGTCTGGTTTGGGTGCGCCACAAACAAAAGCGACCGGCCACCTTGAGCGATCTGGGGAATATGCTGGCCGACAAGGACCGCACGATTGAGCAGCTTTTTGAGGAAATGCTCAATGCCGATCATGCGGCTCTTGTCGCGGAATGCTTCCCTTCCGGAGCAATCGGCGGTGAGGACATCCACACGTTTATCGCCAGCTCGGCCCGGGAGATGCTCAACAAAAGTGCCAATGAGTGCTCGGGCGTGGTGGGGACGGCGGTGTCCAACCTGGCGCTTTACCGCGATCCCGTGGTGGCCATGAACACGGCCCGCTCGGACTTTCGGGTGCGCGACCTCCTGCACCATGAAAAGCCGGTGAGTCTCTATCTCGTCGTCAGCCCAACGGATGTGAACCGGGTGCGCCCGCTGCTTCGGCTGATTCTAAACCTCATTATTAGCCGCATTTGCGAACGTATGGAATTCGAAAACGGAGTCCAGAAGAAACCGCCACGTCGCTTGCTGATGCTGCTGGATGAGTTCACGTCCATCGGCAAGATGGAGGTCGTCAACAAATCAATCGCCTATGCCGCCGGCTATGGCATCAACTATCTGCTCGTCATCCAAAACATAGAACAACTTAATGAGACCTACGGCAAGGAAAACGGCATCAAGGGCAACTGCCACATTCGAATTGCCTACGCGCCGAACACGCTGGAGACAGGCAAAGAGCTTTCGGAAATGACAGGCAAGACGACCGTTGTGACCGAAAAGACCTCTTTATCGGGCTCTCGGAGTGGCCACTTGAAAAACGCCTCGGTCAGCGTCAGCGAAACAGCCCGTCCCCTTCTGACACCGGATGAATGCATGCGTTTACCGGGCCTTACGAAAGAGGGAGGGAAGGCCAAAAAGGCCGGTGACATGCTCATTTTCGTTGCCGGCCGTTCCCCGATCTATGGTCGTCAAATACTGTATTTCCTGGACCCCGTTTTTTCTGATCGGGTCAAGGTGCCGACTCCCGTCCAATCCGATTCCCTCAATCGGGCCACCACTGCCAATCCTAAGGCCCAAACCTCTCTTGAGAGGCAAAGCGGCTACGCCGCCTACCTCAAAGCGCAGGAGGTTCAAGCATGAGGCCCGTCGTCTTTCTCGTGTGCTTCATGGGGTGCGCGGGAGCCCTTCTTTTCGAGAGCGGGTTTCGGTTCAACGCCACGGCCTCGATGCCTCGGGGGTTTTATCAGTTTGTCCCTGGCCAGGCTGCGGTGATCGAGCACGGCGCCCTCGTCAGCTTCTGCATGGAAGACGTCTCCTTCACGCCTTTGGCCCTGGAACGGGGGTACCTGCGGCCCGGGTCATGCCCGGGTGGGCTGCAACCATTGCTCAAGGTCGTAGCAGGGCTCCCAGGAGACGAGGTAGGCCTGGCTCCGGACGGCATCCGGATAAACGGCCAGCTCCAGCCGGAGAGCCAGGCACATTCGCAAGACAGCCACGGCAGGCCGCTGCCGCCTATGGCGCTCCGCCCTGGCCGGATTCCCCCGGGCATGGCCCTGATCCTGTCCTCTGGGCATCCAGGCGGTTTTGACGGCCGATACTTTGGCTTGGTCCACCTTGCTTCTCTTCGAAAAGTAAAGCCATTTTTTATACTACATTGAATGAGGAAGGCTATGGATAACAGAACAAGTTCTGGAAAACCAATAGTCTTTGCGACTCCAGCCTGTGTTGTTGGAAAGCATGAATGGCGCTGCGTTGTTTATCATGATCAAAAATGGTCTGGGGTTGAAAAGAAAGCCAATGGATTCTCAATTGTGAATGGCCCTCGAAACTTTTCCGATTGGGAGTGGCGGCATCTTGGTGAGAATTCCTGGAGAGCGCGTCAGGATTGGCCGAAATATGACTCTAATGACTCATTCGACGGCCTACCAAAAACACTCAAAACCATCTGGGACAAATTCGAAGTTGAGATCAACGCGGCCGTCAAAAGCAATTCTTTGGTGTTTACGGTTCGTGCTCTTAAACAGTCCAATCTTTTTGATATGGGAATGTAGGAGGGATACGTAATGGAGAAGAAGCATCTAGCGGCAGCGGCTCGGGCGGTGGATGTCCAGGCCTCGGAAAATCCCAGTCTTGGCATCCCGGCCGATCCTGAGGTGGCGGACTTCATGGGGGCGTTTGAGGAAACAGCCGTCAGCCTCGATGATCTGGACGATGGGCATGAAGTGGAGGAAAGCGGGCATGGCGCATAAAGACCGCAAACCCTTTCACGAAGAATTTGCCGCGCAGCTGATCAATGACCTCAAAAAAGGCACAGCTCCTTGGCAAAAGCCCTGGCAGCCCGGCGAACTGCACGCGCCGCTGAATCCCGTCTCGGGCACGGTCTACAGCGGCATCAACCGGGTGATGCTTTCCCGAAAAGGGTACGAAGACCCTCGCTGGATGACGCTGCGGCAGGCGAACTCCTTGGATTGCCGAGTCCGGAAAGGCGAAAAGGCTCAGCCTATCGTCTATTGGCAGTTCTCCAAGGAAGAGCCGGCCCGGGACAATGACGGGAAGCCGGTGCTGGACGGCGATGGCAACCAGGTCATGGAAAAGGTGGAGCTGAGCCGCCCCATCGTGCGCTTCTCCTCGGTCTTCCACGTCAGCCAGTTGGAGGGGAACATCCCGCCTTTGGACCCGTCCACGGTCAGGCTGGCCTGGGACCCGAATCAAAAGGCGGAGACGATCCTCGAAAACTCCGGCGCGACCATCAAACACAATCAGCGCAACCGGGCGTATTATAGCCTGCGCTCGGATGAAATCTGCCTGCCTCCTAAAGACCACTTCCCCTCGGCTGATGGCTACTACGTTACGGCGCTCCACGAACTTGGCCATTGGACCGGCCATCCTTCCCGGATGGACCGGGAGTTCGGCCCCTTCGGCTCCGAGCCCTATGCCCGCGAGGAACTGCGGGCGGAAATCGCCTCTTGGATGCTCGGCCAGGATTTAGGAATCGGCCACGATCCCGGGCAGCATTTGGCCTATGTGGATTCGTGGGTCTCCGTCTTGGAAAAAGATCCTTATGAAATCGTCCGCGCCTGCCGCGACGCGGAGAAAATCAAGCAGCACGTCCTCAGCATGGAACAAAAGCAGGAACTGTCCCAGGAGATGATGGCCCAAGACAAAGCAGTCGCCAGCTCCCCGGCCGAGAAGAAAGAGCATCTCGATGCTCGTGTTCATTTTTGGCATGAAAATGAAACCGGCAAGCCCCTCCAAGAGTTTTTGGGGCTTAGCGACGACGCATTTGCCGCCTATCTGCGTGACGAGGGCGTGGGAAAAGCGCCACCCGCTCCTGCCAAAGAAAAAACCTTCCTGGCCGTGTCGTTTCGCGAAAAGGACAGGGCGAAAGCTGCCGGAGCCAAATGGGATGGCAAAGCCAAGCTCTGGTATGCGCCCGAGGGCGCGGACATGACCAAGCTCGGCACCTGGCTGCCTTCCAAAGAACCGAGCCCGGCCCCAACCATGGACCCCAAGGATGAGTTCGCCCAGGCCCTGCGCGCAGCCGGCCTGGAGCTTAAGGGCGCGCCCATCATGGACGGGAAGATTCACCGCGTGCCGGTGACTGGCCGGTCGAACGCCCTGGATGGAGCTTACCAAGGCTTTCTCGATGGTCATCCGGCCGGATGGTTCCAAAATTACGTGACCGGCGAAAAAACCACGTGGAAAACCCATGGGCACACCCTGACCGAAGATCAGAAGGCATCTCTCAAGCAGGAAGCGGCGGAACGTGGTCAGCGCCGGGAGCGTGAACGGCTGGCCAGACAGGACGATGTGGCCCGCCAGTGTCGCCAAGCATTTGAGGCTTTGCCTCCGATCAGACCCATCGAGGAACTCGATCACCCATATTTGCTTCGCAAAGGCGTTCCACCCCTCGGAGGGATCAAGGAATCTTCCGATGGCAAGTTGTTGCTGATACCTCTTTATAATGCCCAAGGCGAACTTCGAAACGTGCAGGAGATTGATTGGGAAGGGAATAAAAAATTCCAAAAAGACGGTCAAAAGTCAGGCTGTTTCTTCAAACTTGACTTCGACGAAAAGCACAGCACCAACGAAGTTATCCTGACTGAGGGCTACGCAACAGGGGTGAGCGTCAATGTCGCCACGAATAAACCCGTCGCCGTCGCGTTCGATGCCGGCAATCTTGAGCCTGTGGCGAAATCCCTTCGGGAGATGTTCCCGGAAGCCAAGATCACCATTTGCGCCGACAATGATCATTCCAGAGAACATGGAAACATCGGCGTTGAAAAAGCCACACAGGCTGCGCAAGCCATAGGGGGAGAAGTCGTCATCCCGGTCTTCAACAAAGAAGAACGAGCCGCCGGATTGACCGATTTCAATGATCTTCAACTATCACGTGGCCTCGCGGAAGTGGCCGGGCAGATATCTAAGGGCAAGGGAGTGGCCAGAGGCCACGACCAGCATCTTGGCCGCGAACTGAGCCGCGAGATGACCCGATGAGCATGATCCCCCAGGTCTGCGCCAGCATGGCCCTGACCATGTTGCTTGCGGCGGGCTCCCCTGCCTGGGCTCAATCTTCCGAAGACCTGGTCAGCCTCTTCGATGGTCCCTGCGAACGCTACGGCGTGCCGAAGCCGTTGGCCCTGGCCATCGCTGGTCAGGAAAGCGGAGGGCGGCCATGGGTCATGAATATAGCCGGTCGGCCGATCCTCCACGCTTCGAAGGAAGAGGCCTTGGTGGTGGCCCGGGCCGCGCTTGCCGCCGGGCTCTCCTTCGACATCGGCCTCATGCAAATCAATGCGCAGTGGCTTCGGCGCTACCGTCTCCCCCTGGAGGTGGTGTTCGAACCTCGCGGCAACGTCCAGGTGGGCGTCTGGATACTGGCCCAGGCCATCAAGCGCTATGGCCTGACCTGGGAGGCCGTGGCCACCTATCACACCCCCTTGGAACGAAACCCCGAACGCGGGCGGGCCTACGCCGCCGCTGTCTTGGCCAGACTCGGCAGCAAAGCTCCTGCGATGATGTCGTCTTCCTCTTCGAGTCCGCGACAGATGGTGTCGCCGGCAGCTTCGCCAATGGTCGTCAAACGGCGAGAAGTTGCCAGCAATGAAAAGTGAGGTAGTACATGAACCTTTTGATTGTTGAATCCCCTGGCAAGATAAAAAAAATACAAGGGTTCCTGGGTGAAGGATGGCAGGTCATGGCCAGCATCGGCCATGTGCGCGATCTGCCCCGGGATGGCATCGGCGTCAACGAGACGTCCTACCGCCCACGCTATCTCCCAACCGAACGGGGGAAAGGCGTCATCGCCAAACTGGCCAAGGCTGTTCAAAGTGCCCAGGCCGTGTATCTGGCCACTGACCCCGACCGGGAGGGAGAAGCAATCGCGTGGCACCTGGCCGAAGCATTGCGGCTCAAAGACCCGAAGCGCGTCACCTACGCCGAAATTACCGAACAGGCGGTCAAAAAGGCGCTGGCCAGCCCGCGTAGCCTGGACATGAATCTGGTGGCCGCCCAGGAAGGCCGTCGTGTTTTGGATCGGCTGGTGGGCTACAAGGTCTCCGGCCCCCTTTCGCGCGCAGTGGGCGGCAAAAAGTCGGCGGGGCGCGTCCAGAGCCCGGCTCTGCGCCTGGTCGTAGATCGTGAGCGCGAAATACGAGCGTTTACGGTCACGACGCATTACGGGGTCGATCTCGTTTTTGACCATGTCGAGAACATCACGCTCGGCTGGGTGGCCACCTGGTTGGTCAAGGATTGGCTGGAACCAGGTCAAAGCTACTTGCTGAACAAGGAACTGGCCACGAGGGTGGCCACTGAGACCCGCAAAGTGACTGTCCTGAGCTGTGAGGAGACGGAGAGCCGGTCCGCACCGCCAGCTCCGTTCACCACATCGACGCTCCAGCAGGCGGCTTCGGCGGCCCTCAAGATATCCCCGAAGGAAACCATGGGACTCGCGCAGCGGCTCTATGAGGCTGGCCATATCACCTACATGCGAACGGATTCGCCAAACATCAGTGACGAAGCTGTGGCCGCTATCCAGGAGTATTGCCGCAGCCGGGATTGGCCGGTGGTGGCCAAGCCCCGGCGGTGGAAGAGCAAGGATGGCGCGCAGGAGGCCCACGAAGCCATCCGCCCCACCCACATCGAGGTCGAAGAGGCTGGAGCGATCGATGGAGAGAAGGCCCTCTATACGCTGATCCGCCGACGTACTCTGGCCAGCCAGCTCGATGACGCGACCTATGCCGTGCGCACGGTCCAATTGGCCGGCAATGTCATTTCGGATCAAGGCCCTGTCTTTCAGGCCAAAGGGCGAACCTTGGTCAAGCCGGGCTGGAAGGTCGTGCTGGAAAAAGACGACGCCATGGAAAGCGAGCCGGAAAAAGAAAACCCTGTGCCACGCCTCCAGGTTGGCAGCCTTCTGACGGTGGGCAGCGGATTGGTGACGATTCATAAAACCAAGCCACCGGCGCGCTATACCGAGGCCTCGCTCATCAAAGCCTTGGAAGAGCGTGGCATCGGGCGACCGTCCACCTATGCCGCCATCCTGGAGAACATCATGGCCAGGGATTACGTGCGCCTTGAAAAACGCAACTTAGTGTCAACGGAAGCCGGCGAGATCGTGGTGGATGCGCTACGCAGCCACTTCGGCTTTCTGGACTATTCTTATACCCAGGGCATGGAAGAAAGCCTCGATGCCCTAGCGGCCGGGAAAGCTCGCTATGTCGAGGTCATGCGCCAATTCCACACGAGCCTCGAAGGAGAGTTGAAAGGCTTCGTGTCCCTCACTTCCCATGCGTGTCCGGCCTGCGGCAAGCCTTTGCGCCGGATCACCAAGCCAGCGGGCAAGAATGACCGAGGCTACGATTTCTGGGGATGCTCGGGTTATCCGGATTGCTCAGCGACATTCGCCAATGACGGCGGCAAGCCCGGGGAACGTCTGGAAGTCCGTCAAAAGGCCCCTGCTAGCGGCATCCAGTGCCCGAAATGCAAAAAGCCTTTGATCCACCGCATAAAGGAGGGGACTGGAGGATACGATTTCTGGGGATGTTCGGGATTTCCGAAATGCAAAGAGTCCTTTCCGGATGCCGACGGCCAGCCTGAGTTTGACGCCAAGAGGACGGGAGGCAAAGCATGACCCTAATCCTGCGCATCATCTTCTTACTGGCCCTGGTCCTCTCTGTTGGCCACGGCCGGTACACTATGGCTGCTGATGGATTGAGCTTTAATCCCACGCCGATTACGATAACCAGCCAGGGAACCATTCCTGTCGGAACCGTCATCCCGTGGCCATCTACGTCACTCCCGGCAGACGCCAGCCGTTGGCTGGAGTGCAACGGCCAAGCCGTGCCTTCGGGCAGCCAGTATGATCGTCTCAGGGCCGTCGTCGGTACGAACGTGCCGAATTATGGCGATCAATTTTTACGAGGGACAACGACGCCAAGCCTTGTGGGCACCATGGTATCCGATTCGATCAGAAGCCATACGGTCTACGTGCCAGGGCAAAATGCGCCTGTCAGTGGGAATCTAAACTCAACAGGTCTTTCCGGTTCAGCCGCACCGCAAGGCTATTCTTATCAGGCTGTGACTGGTTCGCAAACTGTTCTTACTTGGGCTGATGGATTGCCTAACTTTGGACAAACTCAAACTCCAAATATGGGTTGGTCTAACGGATCGACGAGCGGTGGCAGCATTTCAGGCTCACTCAACAGCGGTTCATTGACGGGTACTGCATATGTATCCAGTCAAACCGGATCGTATACCGGTGGATCGGAAACCGCTCCTGTTCATACCAGAGTTAGATATCTCATACGAGCTGTGCCGTAATGAGTTGATGTGTCGTCTTGATAACCATAATCTCGGCCAACGTGGCCGTCAGGGGGATGTCGTGGATAAAAATGAAGCAGTGGCAGCGGCTCTGGATATTGTGAAAGCTCAAGCTGGAGCCCGGTCCATGTCCGAGGACGAAATCCTGTCCATGGTTAAGTCTGTCACTGACGGCATACTGGCCATGGCCGGGGATGGCCTGTGTCAAGACAGCGAAGTTGCCGGCGGTCCTGTCCATGATCCTAAAAAAGCCGTCAAGGAAGCCTCCATCGTTTGTTTGGAATGCGGTAAATCCTTCAAGGTCATCACGAAGAAGCATTTAGCTTCCCACAACCTTAGCGCTGAAGAATACCGCGCCAAGCACGGCTACAAAAAGACACAGGCTCTGGTCTGCAAATCTTTGGTCAGGGAGCGCCGCGCCAAAATGAAAGATATGAAGCTGTGGGAACGGCGGACGAAGTCATCGTCATCTGCCGACTAGGCAAAGTAGCTGTCGCTGTCTGCTGCGAGAATGGGGTGGTCTAGCTAGCCTAGACCACCTCTAGTTATCCACAAGGTACTTCCCTGAGCCAGCAACCGCTCCATCTTCTCACGCACAACGTATCCATTGCTCTGTCTCATCTTTTTTCGTGCTATCGTGTTAAGTGTTTCTCTTCCCATGCATCCAAGGCTTGGCGCAATAGTTCGTTGAGCTTCAAGTCTGCCTCGGCTGCACGTTGCCGGAACCGCCGGCGAAATGCTGCGTCCACCTTGAAGTTTAATGGAGAAGCCTTGACAGAGGCCTCGGCGGGCTCAGCTTCCAGGTGCCTTGCTGGCGCGTCGGCACCAACCACGGCTTGGCCTTTGACGGCAACCAACCCAGGGGACAGGTCAGCGGTCTTTTTTTTCGTGCTCATGGTTATATCCTCTTGCTATCGTGCTTTCTTGTTTCCGTTCATTCGAGCTTTCACGAATTCCCACAGCTCGGCAATCTCCGAGGCTGAACGACCACGCGGGTCGATCTCCATGACTGATCGTCCGTCGATCATGGACGAGGCGAAATCCACCCGATCATGAATGACGGCGGGCGCGACCACACCATGCTCGGATAAGGCGGCCATGGCCTGGACCGTCAGACGTGAGTTCGCCTTGGCCTGGGTCAAGGCGAAGGCGAACGGACGTCCCGAACCGGAAGCCAAGGAGACGGTGCTCCCCACCGCACGCAGATCGTGAGGACTCGGCCGGGTGGGGATCAGCACAAAGTCAGCTAAGGCGACCACCGTCTGGATCGCATCGGTGATGGCCGGAGGCGTGTCAATGACGGCATATTTGAATTTGGCCTTGGCCAAGGCCTCCAACTTTCCCACGAGATCCTTCAAGCTCGTAGGTGCAAATGCGGGCGTTTGCGCCTCTCGCTCATTCCACCAAGCTGCAAGACTTGCCTGCGGGTCCGTGTCGATCAGGACGCATGGACCATCTCCGGCCCGCTCGGCCATGACAGCCAAATGTGCGGCCAGAGTGGTTTTCCCGGCACCACCTTTCTGGCTAGCAAGAACTATTGTTTTCATGCCTTCGTCCTTTTCCCTTTTTGACTTTGCGTTGCCCCCGACCAGTTCTTTACCCCGAAGCTTAAGGGAACTTCACAGATTCGAGTCCTGGCATCCATGCCCTTCCCGGAGGGGGGGGCGCAATAGTGCTTTCGTTCAAGCACGAAAGCACTATCGACTACTTAAAGAAAGAACGCAAACACGAAAGAACGAATTCTGGCATTTTGTTGAAAGGCGGTCGCTTTGACCGCAGCATTTTAGATCTGCGCGAGACGCCGAAGGAACGTGACTCGGTAATGCCTGCACCCAGGGCCGCTACGGCCTCGAATGGCGCTCAAGAGGCCATGGGCCCATTCCCTCTCTACCCAAGCTTCGCGGATTCGTTTATTAACATTCTCGCAAGAATTACCCAACGTCGTGAAGAGAAGGAGCAGAGATGACAACTCTTCAAGAGATACTGAAAGCCTACCGCCAAGCATCCGTCACCGAACACGAGAAAAGGGCACGTACTTTGAAGAACTGATTGTCGCGAGGTCAGCTACCTGGAGCTATAGAGCGATGTGTGGACGTATGCCACCTGGGCGGAGCTTCAAGATCTGCCCAAGATCCTCTAACTGTCAATGGGGAAGCCTCTGCAATTTTAGCTTGATAGAACTCTGGATCTTAATTACTTTTTTATTGTAATGCAATAATATTAGTTTTAAACTCTAAAAATTTTTGCCAGTCTTATAGAGACTATTGAAATAAGAATAAACTGCTGAGATTTTCAGGCATATTGTAAGCAGAAAAATGACAAGACTATCCAACTGCACCACATTATGTTCGGTCAAAGGAGCACTTATAGAATTATTTTACTTATGTCTTGTGCGATCGGCACACTTCCCTACGTAAATATTAAAAGTCTCCGTCATTGGCCACTAATAAACAACTGCATAGGAGATACGATGAAAGATGACTGGCATGAGGAAGTTGAATTAAGGCTAAAAAAGAGTTCCATATATTCACAATTATTAAAACAATGCGCTGATGATCAAGCTGGTCCACACGCCTTAGCGCTGGTCAAGGATGCTGTATTTTATGCTTACCAAAGGACTAAGACCATTTTGCGCCATATGGGTGAATTCACACTTCACGATGGAGAGCATTTATTCCGTGTTTTAAATATAATGGAAAAGTTGCTCTCTGTTAAGAATATAGAAAAACTATCTACTCCGGATCTTATGCTGCTAATAATTGCTGCTTTTTTTCACGATATCGGGATGTCGCCGGATGAAGAATTGGTTTTGGCGTGGAAAAAAATTTGGGATACCGATCCTTGTTTCAAAAACGAGATCGAAGAATTAGAATTCAAAAATTTTAAAAGATTTTGTTTGGCTCGTCCTGACAGGCTAGAAGAAATTTCAACTCAATTTACAAAAGGAAATATAAGCTTATCTGAGACGCTAAAAAGTTATATTATATCTGACTATATAAGAATAAACCACAACCAACGATCAAGAGAGATAATAAAAAAAGACTGGAATTCTAAGATAAAATATCGGGATTTAGACTTAACTGTTGAGCTTGCAGAAATATGCTTTAGTCATGCTGATGACGCTTTAAATATAGTTAATCTCGACAAACAGATCATGTGTGGTTCAGGCTTCGTAGCATCTCCCCAACTCATTGCTATAATTCTACGCCTTTCAGATCTTCTGGATTTTGATCTAAAAAGAACGCCTCCAATTCTATTCTCTCATCTAGCTGTGCGACATCCTGTTTCAATCCAAGAGTGGAATAAACACAGGTCTATCGAATCCTGGGAAATTAATGAAAAGTTGATTTCATTTCACGCTAAATGCACCCATCCAGCAATTGAAGCGGCAATTTATTCTTTTTTTGATATAATCGATAACGAGTTGAGTGTTTGTAACAACATACTCGGCGACCTTAACGAATACAATAGCAAATCAGGAGAAAGCCTTATATTCAAGATGCCCTACAAGGTTGACCGCAGCAAGGTTCAGACTAAAAGAGACGTTTCTGGAAAGCCAATATATAACTTTCGAGAAACTCGTTTTGAGCTAAGTAAAAAACAAGTAGTCGATTTACTTATGGGTACAAAACTCTATGGAGAACCTTCTGTCGCTTTGAGAGAGTTGTTGCAAAATTCTCTTGATGCATGCCTGTTAAGAAAATCCATGGAAGAGGCATGGGGGAATAGTTATACACCAATTGTTGAAGTAAAATATTACAATGAAGATGGTGATTTTGTATTAGAAGTTACAGACAATGGGATTGGCATGGACCAGCATGTTATTGATTGTTTCTACTCGAAAGTTGGTTCTTCGTTTTATAAATCTACTGACTTTTATGATTTACAGGCATTTACTGGCTCAAATTTTATTCCCACCTCGAGATTCGGAATCGGCATATTATCCTGCTTTATGGTCGCTGATACAATTTTAGTGGATACCAGGAAATTATACGGACCACATAAGTCAAGCGACCCGATCAGTTTAATTATCGAGGGTGAAGATAGCATTTTTTGGGTAAAAGATGGGAGTAGAGAAACCCCAGGGACACAAACAAAACTCATCCTTAGAAAAAGTTTAAACCCTTGGGGAGGCATGTCTGAAAGTGAATTCTTAAGTTCAGTAGAACAAGTCATACCAAACCCGCCATTCACAATACAAGTTCAATCTAATTCACAGTCAAAGATTCTTGACACGAGTAGTTTCAGCAATCTTCATGCAGATTCTTTAAAAGACTATTCATGGAATCAACATGACAACGTCAAAGAGATCAAGTTTAACCTTGACTACCCTGAAGAAGGCTTGGTGGGCACGGCAGTGGTTGGACTTCTTGAAATGCATGGACTTCCGGTAGAAAGAATTGACGTTACGGCTAAAGAGATTGAGATAGAAGGCGAGTCCTTTTCTTTAGAAAAAACGTTAAGCACTTCTAACAACAAAATAGAATTTTCTTCGACCTCTATTTCTATTGATGATAATGGCAATATTGATTCTTCCAGTTCGACTACCGCGCTAGCTCATTCAAAATCAAGGATTGCTTTGCATGGGATTGAAGTGGCTGCCCCTCTGTTCCCAGATTTTTGGAGTAGGACAAAAAACCAAGTGAGTATTTCCTGGCCATTCCCGATTTTGCTTATTATAGACATTTGTGGCCAAAGAGATATAGATTTAAATTCTGCCAGAGATAGGTTTATCATGAGCGACAAATGGATTAAATTTGAAGAGGATTTAGCATGGCTAGTTTGTGAAAAGTTATCAGATAGCGTTTCCCTTGAATATTGGAATGCTTTGTCTGACATATTGAGCAATAGCAAGAATGCTACTTTTTTGAGTGGCTTCAACCGTGTAAATCGCTAAAAACAACATACTTCTCCATTCAATTAGTATTTTATCTTGCAGGTTCGCTGACAACAAACCTGGCTACACACCATAAATTTGACTATCAAATTTAACAACCAAAAAATTCATTCACTGACTTTATTCTCTGAGTTGTTTGACCTAGGCATTATAAGTCTTTTGAAATGCAATCCTTGGCCATCAGAGGCAGGGCCATTTATTTTCGAGATAATTGTCTCTCGAAAATAAATTATAAAAATTCAACTTAATTTATTAGCCATGGAGATCTACGCAAATGAGACTGATTAATCTCAAAATCCAAAATTTTAAATCCTGCCGAGATGTCTCCATACAAATCCTTGACATGCACGCATTGGTTGGCGCAAACAATGCTGGAAAATCAACTATACTCAAGGCTTTAGACTTTTTGTTTAACCCTTCTACAAAGAATCTTAATGATGAATCATTTTGGAATAAAGACACAAGTCTCCAAATTAGAGTTGAAGCTATTTTTTCTGACTTGTCGGTCGAGGAACAGGAAGAATTAAGATATTATACAAATCCTGACGGCAGTTTTCATGTTGCTCGCTCAGCAAGTTACGGCATAAAGAGTGGCGAACAGGAGATAAGTGGCGATTTCGACGAAAAGATTATTATTGGCCAGCATTATAAAAAGCCTATTCCCGAGCCAGAATGGCTCCGTGAAGATTCTATTACCGGAGCAAATATAAAAAAATGGTGGATGAATAAAGACGATTTGGAAGTTAGTGACTTAAGCTTTGTTGATTTTCTCAACGCTCCAAAAGCACCTACCGTCGGAGAGTGGAAAGTTAAGGCATCTGAGTTTGTCGCTATTAATGCCGACAATATACCGATGCTAAATTTATGGATTGACAATCCCAAAGGATATGCTGGGGTACTAAAAGGATCTTTGCCATTTTTGTGCTTGTTCCTGCTGTGAGAGATGTCTCCGACGAATCCAAAGGAACAAAAAATAGTCCATTCGGAAAACTTTTGTATGCAATCCTCGACACAGTAACAGAAGAAAAAAAACATCAGATAGATGCTATTCTTCGTGAAGTTTCTAGACACATGAATAGAGCAGGAGGGCAAGCGCGCGTCCCCCTGATTGCAGAAACGGAAAATCAACTTAACACTTTGCTACACGATTTGTTTGCCGGTTGTGACCTTGAAATTGAGTTTGAAACTCCAACGCTTGAGCTACTATTGAGCACACCGAGGCTTTATGTAGACGATGGGTTTAGGAATGCTGTTGAAAATAAAGGACATGGGCTTCAGAGGGCAATAATTTTTACAATTCTTAGAAGATATGCTGAATATATGACTTCATCCCCTCAAGGTAAAAGGCGAAATCTTGTTCTTGCTGTTGAAGAACCAGAATTATATATGCACCCTCAGGCGCAAAGAACAATAAGAAAAGTGCTTCGAAACATCGTAGATAGTGGTGACCAGGTTATTTTTTCAACACACTCTTCTCTTCTTGTCGACGTAGCCTACTTTGATGAAATCATCAGGATGGAATCTGGTTGCGTGGAAAAAGAGTGTATACGTACGACCGCTAGTACCGCTTGGCAACTACCCATGGCTACTATGATTAATGACATAGAATCTAGGGTTCCAAAGCTAAAAGGCAATGTCACTTCACAATCGTTGCGCGACTTATACTCACATGCTTATAATCCCCACAGAAACGAAGGATTCTTTGCCTCCAAAATAATATTAGTTGAAGGTCTCACTGAAGAGTATGCTCTCCCTATTTATGCTGATGCGCTTCCTGGTTGTTCATTTGACCCGCTGGGCATTAGCGTGGTTGAATGCGGGGGGAAAGGTTCCATGGATCGACTTTACAGGATCTTCAATGAACTTCACATCCCCTGCTATATTCTTTTTGATTACGATGCCGGCAATAAAGACAAAAAGACTATAGACAAGTCAAAAGAGTTACTTTCTTTAGTCGGAAACGAAGACACCGTTTCCGAATCACTTTTTGTAGATGATTCTATAGCTTGTTTCGTCAAGACGTGGGAAACAGATTTACATCATGAAATTCCTAGAATCGACGAGCTAAAATTAGAAGCAAAAACTCTTCTAGGTATCAAAGAGGACACTGGGAAGCCACTCATTGCCCGATATATTGCCCGGAATCTCACAGCTCTAGATCCTCCAGTTGTGCCCCAAAGCATAAAGAAAATAATTGAAAAGGCGATCAATGTAAGATGGAAAGGAAGTTGCTTGGCCAATTCATAAAACATTAATTTGCATTCTCAGCGTGATTTGTCTTACTGTACTCAGTGTTTTTGCTGTGTGTCTTCTGAATTTACTTATCTAAGTTCTGCTTATGGATGCAACATTTGTTGTGAAAAAATGCAAACATTGCATTCTAAAATGAGCATTCAGGCTTTTAGTTGCTTCTTTAGCACGACTAGCCAAAAATGTTTCAAAAATTTGGCAAACCCATCTGTGCTCGTTGAAGAGCCACGCCTAAACGAATTACATCGTCCTGAGTGAAAAACAACCTTTCTCCCTGTCGTTCCAATGGACCAGGGAGACCACCACGTATGATTCTCTGCCGGAGGCCTTGCGGAGTTTCTCCCAAGATGTCGGCGACCGCCCCTATAGTCCACTGGGTGCTCAGCTAATGGAGCCATTTGGTGATCAGGCTATGGAGCCATTCCGTGATCTGCTCGCTGGCTCCATTAGGGCGGTCAATGACACACGGTATATACACTCAGGCCTATACCGTATCACGGCTCGGCAAGAGGCGACGAAAGGTGGACAGCCGCCAGACAAATATGGCCTGCCGTTTTTTTCCCTTGTAAAACCCATGAGTAAATCTGTGTGTAAAAAGACCGGTTGTAAAGGGTAAATTCGGGCAACGAATGAACGTGGCCATCAATTCCCCTCGGCCTAGTGGAAAATCATGGCCTTAGCCAAGTCCGGCTCCAGTTCATTGGGTCCTGATGCTCTATCAGCAGTATTCCACACAAGAAAGAGGCCCCATCTCCGCAGAAAGGGGAGAACTACAAGCACAGGCCGTTTTGGACGTGGGATTCTAGAGCTGCGCGAGACGACGAAGGAAGGTGGCTCGGCTGATGCCTGCGGCCCGGGCCGCTGCGGCTTTGGAATGGCCTTCAGCCAGGAGGCGTTGAGCAAGTTTGATCTTGGCGTCGTCGATCTTGGGCCTACCA
Source organism: Desulfovibrio sp. DV (assembly GCF_001936595.1). GTDB lineage: Bacteria > Desulfobacterota > Desulfovibrionia > Desulfovibrionales > Desulfovibrionaceae > Solidesulfovibrio. The sequence goes on along the minus strand of NZ_MLBG01000008.1, from coordinate 59,465 downwards.
GGCATATTACCATTGGCTCTGGCCACGGCCAAGCCATCACGAGTTCGCTCGGCTATAAGGCCGCGCTCAAAGTCGGCCAATGCGGCAAAAACATGAAAGACCAAGGAACCAGCTGCCGAAGTGGTGTCGAGCTGTTCCTCCAGGGATTTGAAACCCACCTTGAGGGCCTTAAGGCGGTCCATTATCTCCAGGAGTTCCCGCATGGAGCGCCCCAAGCGATCAAGGCGTACCACACAGAGGGTGTCCCCCTCTCGCGCAAAATCCATCATTTCGGTTAATCCCGGTCGGTCAAAGCGTTTTCCACTCATGACATCCTGGTAGATACGCTCAGCCCCAGCTTGTTTTAAACGTACTATCTGGGAACTAAGATCTTGTTTGTCAGTGCTAATTCTTGCGTATCCAAGTATCATTTACTCTGCTCTATCCGTTTTATGTGCGTTAATTCTTTTCAAGAGAAAGGAAATTGTCGATTCTAAAGTCCTAAGTCATTGTTCAATTGCTTCTTCTCTCTCTCCGATCTTTCGAGTTCTTTTGACAAATTCTCAATCGCCATGTCCGGAGCTTCGCTTAACACACTTTTTGATACTTCAATTGGTATAACATAATTTTCAATATTGCTTTTGTACTCATTCTGTAGCGTTCTGATTCTATCAATTGCCAACGGTAATTTTTCAATGACATCAGGGCTCAGGTGATTTAAGACTAGTTCATCCCTCTCTACAACAGCTGCGACATCAAAGATATCTCTAATAGTAAATTGAGAGGCGCGGTGAAAAAATTTTCTTAGACAAAATTTCCTTTGGTGTTTCAATTCTTATGACTTGCACAATGCCGTTGTGGGAGAAATTATATAGTTTTACCGGGCTGTCTTCGAATGTTCTGCTTACTAAAAAATCAATTTCGCCTTTGTCGTATTTTACTAATTTAATATAATGCCCTGGCTGTTGCCACTCATCGCAAATACGCCTAGTTCGTTCGTTTGTGCTTGGAGCTAGAAGCTTGAGTGCTCTTGCATTTTCAAAAAAAATATCAACATCTTTGCTTAGTCTGTGGTTAATTGACAACATCAACGCTGTTCCGCCACCTAACTCCCATTCTAGTTCTTTAGGCAATTCGTTTAATGCTGGAATCGCAGAGAGTAATAAGTCTTTCCAAGAATTTATGGAACTATTTTGCCATTTCATGAACCCAACTCCTCGCGTGTGAAGAACTTGCATAGTGAAGATAAAGGCTTTCAAGAGTCCTGAAGTCAGTTGCCCCAGATAAGACGAGGTTATGAATAAGCTCCACGGGGGATTCTTGAAGAAAAATCTTTACATGACAAGCCCATTTGTCATCACTTTCGCCAGATATTAATATTTTTTCAAATTGCACATCAGATATTTCAACGGGGAGTGACGTGTTAATGCTTCTTGTCGCAGAGCGTATATATTTGTTCACTTCTTCACCTCAATGACGAGAGCCTGGGCGTGGAGTCCTGACGGCGTTGCCTCAAAAACGGTCGTTTTTGCACTAGAGCCATCTGCCCTGGTTTTTTGCGTTTCAAAAACGTATCAAAAGTCTAATTCTGTTTCAAAATTCGGTCAACCCTTTATGCAACACTCCGTGAGGCGGCACCGGTTTTCCTGGAGCCGGACTTGCAGGAATCTTTGTGCCGAAAAAACCGGTAAGTCCTAGCCCGGATATTTCATGAACATCCCAGGAAGTCGTTTTCCTGGCGTAAAAGAGGTGTTGGCCGAGGGTATTCGCATCTTTTGCGCTGTCCCTGGCCATTCCGCTACAAGTTTTGTGAAGTTAAGTGGATTCTAGGTCATATTGCCGATTTTGGGAGTGGATTGGCCGGTGCAGCGCCGGGAACGGGCCAGAGCCTCTCTGGCGCTACGCCGCAAGTCACGAAATGCCAATCACAAGTTGACCGATTTCATGAGGCGGCTGGTTTCCTGCCTAAGCCCCGTGTTCACCCAGGGCGATGAGTCCACCCGAGAGCGCGCCGCACAACTATGTCTTGCTGCGGCCAACGTCCGCGCCAAAGGCCGTGCCCAACCGCGTGACACCTTCGTTCCAGTCCCTGGCCGGCAAGCACCACCCCGAGCACCGATTCCACACAGTTCAGCCCGCTGCAAAACAAGTCCTCGGCTTGCTGTTCAATGTCCTGTCTTTCCATGTGCATGCTTCTTGCTTGTGCCGGACGGGTTGATTTCGGCCCGTCCGGCGAATTGAATTGATCTGTTTTAGCGAATATGCCTGAAGTGTTGATCGAGACTTTCGAACGCACTGCTCACATACGGGAGGCCGGATAGAACATCGTAATATGCGAACCCTTACCCACAGCAGCATCCACCGGTGCTGGCGGGCGTGCTTTGCCGTCCTGAACAGCCGCAGGGAGCCGCAGTCTCCACCGCCTGGGGATTGCGCAGGGCATCGTGGAAATAGCCGGCAGTTTTGGCTGAAAGCTGGATGCACTTGTCCATGTCTTCCTGAGTGCCGAGAGTCGCCAGCACGGCGGCGCAGGTCGTGCAGCCGAATTCGGCTTCAAACCGACGACGCACCCCGGCGGCCAGGGCGGCCACGTTGTCCCAGCGTTCGTCCCCGTTGCTGCGGCCCTGCAGATAGCCCAGGGCGATGAGTCCACCCGAGAGCGCGCCGCACACCTCGGCCTTGCTGCGGCCAACGCCCGCGCCAAAGGCCGTCCCCAAACGCGTGACACCTTCTGGCTCGAGTCCCTGACCGGCCAGCACCGCCGCCAGCACCGATTCCGCACAGTTCAGCCCGCTGCAAAACAAAGCTTCAGCTCGCAGTTCAACGTCTTGTCTTTCCATGTCCATGCTCCGTGCTTGTGCCGGGCGGGTTGGTTCCGGCCCGTCCGGCGAGTTGAATTGATCTGTTTTTTTGTTTAGACCAGCCCGACGATCGGTTCCAACGAATATATCCGAAAGGGTCGATCGAAATTTCCGAACACACTGCTCGCATACGGGAGGCCGGATGGAACTGCGTGATGTGCGAACCTTCGTGGCCGTGGCGCGGCATTTGAGCTTTCACCGGGCAGGGCAGGAGGTGCACGCGGCGCAGTCCACGGTCTCGGCACGCATCGCCGCCCTGGAGGAAGAATTGCAGGTCCGCCTGTTTGACCGCCTGGGCCGGCGCGTAGCCCTCACCGAGGCAGGGGAGCGGCTGCAGCAATTCGCGATCAAGCTGCTGGACCTGGAAGACGAGGCTCGGGCCTGGGTGGCCGGGGCCTCTGAGGCGCGCGGGGCGTTGAGCATCCGGGTGCCGGAGTCGCTCTGCGCCTGGCGCATGGGCGGGCTGATTCGCGGGTATCGGGAACAGTTTCCGCATCTGCAGCTGCGCTTTATCTCCTGCACCTTGGACGGGCTGGAGAAGGATCTGCGCCAAGGCGTGACGGACTTGGCCTTCCTTATGGCCGACAGTGTCCGGGCCGGGGATCTGGTGGTGGAGGCCCTGGGCGTGGAACCCCTGGTGCTGGTGGCCGGGCCTGGGCATCGGCTGGCGCACGGCGGCCCCTGCAATGTGGAAGATCTGGCCGGCGAAACGTTGGCACTCTCCACGGCGGATTGCGCCACGCGCAAATCATTTGAACACTTGCTGGCCGAAGCCGGGGTGCGCCCGGCGGCCAGCCTGGAATTTTCCAGCGCCGCAGCCCTGCGGGGCTGTCTGGCCGGCGGGCTGGGGGTGAGCATCCTGCCGGCCCTGGCCGTGCGGGACGACCTGACCGCCGGTCGCCTGGCCCTGCTGCCCTGGGCCGGGCCGATCCTGGAGACGGCGGTGCTCATGCTGCACCACAAGGACAAATGGCTCTCCCCGCCGCTGGCCGCCTTCATGGATCTGATGCGCCGGGAACTCATGGGCGGGGCAGTTGCCTCGCCTCCCGCCTGCCTGGATTCACTCGCTGCGAAAGAGTGTATAACGGGGAAGAGCACCGACTGCTGCAGGGCAGGTGGGTAACGAAGCGACAGGAATCCGGCTAGAACCAATTCCTCCCAGTGTGCAGCATTAAAGACCCTTTGTCAGAGTTTGACGAGCGTGGTGGGAGGAGGCTTTTTACCACCCAGGGATTCCCCATCGTTTGGGCTACCGGGGCGTGGGCATCGCCGCGCAATGAGTGGGGCGGCACCCTGGCCGTAAGCAGGCCTTAGGACGGAAGCCAATCTCCGATATCTTGGGCTTTCCGCCTCGTCCTCCCTGGTTTCCTTGAGAATGTCGGGGGAGAGAAGTCTTCACTAGGGCAAGGGGTGGGATGATCGGTTGGGGGCCAGCAAAATGGAGGCGGATGAGGGAGGTGTGTCTGGGAGGGACCGCCCAGGCCCTTAACGAACGATTAGCCCAACGGCCTATCCGTTCCCGTCGCTTTCCAGGGGATCAACGGCTCTTCGCAGTCGCTCGAATTCATCAGGGGTTATTGCACCTTCGGCGAGGCGCAGGCGCAGGATGCGTAACGCGTCGTCTCGGTCGGCGGCAGCTCCACGGCGAAAAACAAACCGCTTGGGAGGATGAAACATTCGGACCAGGATCACGGCGGCTGCAAGCCCAACAAGGATCACCCCAAGCGTTTGCCAACCGCCCATGAAAAAGATTCTGTAGGTCGCACACATAGCTGGATGGGTATTTGATTGACCCTGAGCCGGCAGCAGGGACCGCCGGCTCAGGGAGTGTCTTTGTGTGGCTACTGACGGCCACCGCCCTGGTAGCCTGCCATCATGCCGCTACCCATGCCGCTTCCCATGCCGCTTCCCATACCACCGCCCATGCCGCTGCGCATTCCCCTTCCCATCCCAGGGCCGACATCCTTTGTCACCTGGATACGAAACTGAGTTCGCTCGGACAACAGCTTGCCCTGCAAATCGCCGATCTGCTTGGACAGGGCGTCTATCTTCGCCTGATCGGGATTTTGGGGCACAGACAAAGCGTTGAGTTCCGCCATTTTCACGCCAAGCTCGGCCCGCAGTTGCGCTGTCTTGGCAACAAATGCGTCACGAAGCTTTTGAAAGGTTGCCTGCTTTTCAGGGGTTAGCTGAGACATGCCGCCCCCCATGTTGGAGCAGCCGCCCTGCCCCGCGCCAGGTCCGCCGCCGGGGCGAGCCAGGGCCAGGGAAGAAGTCATAGCCAGAACAGCCAAAGCAGTCAGTGCAATATGAAACGTCTTAACGCGCATGATAAAACCTTCCTTTGGATATCCGGCCGCAACCGGAGTCGCTTGGTTGTGGAGAGGCGAGCGCCCAGAGCCTACACAAATTTAGCAGCATCCGTGCCATAGCAGTTTAAGTCCAGGAATGCAGTCTATTGCGGGAGAATGAGCCACGGTGATGTTCGCTGAACTGTATAGATAGTGACCATTATGACAGCTCAAAATTGATCTGTGTATACTTTCAACGCAAATCAGCTCGCGCTAACAGCGAGAATGATCCACCCACCAGATTTGGCTGGTGCGTTTTCAAGCGAACTGAAAGTCTAGATTTAAACGCGAAGGCTGTGCATGGCGTTTACGAGAGTTATCTCTGCCATTCTACTTCAGGAGGAATCGTTGTGAAACTCACGGACAAGAACTATACTTGGAAAAATACAACTGCTAGCTGAAAAAATGCCAAGTCATAAGCCTTGAAATTAAACGTTTTATTTAAAAATATGATGGAATAGAAACGATCTTTTATGATGGCAGGATATTTTTACTGGCCGCCAATCATGGCTGGATACATGAGCACTTCATGTCATTAGTTATTTGGCTAATTTCGACAACGATTGTCATGTTGTTTGAAACACTCGCGGTGTGAAACCGTAAGCTTTTTCCGTCATGTTGCCAGAGATCGATGATTTCACCCTGGATAAGACTTCCGGACAAAAGAGGCGGTCCGTATCGCGCTGAGACTTGAGCGACTAAATTCTTATACTGGTCTATGCTCATTGCATCCGTTTCAAAACTAGCCTCATAAAATACGTCATTTACAAAAGAATAATCAATCCATTTTACATCTATTCCAAAAAAATTGTCACGACGGTCTGTTCGTATCGAGTAGTTCTTGTTGTGATTGGCTATTTTTGCTTTATCTTTGCCGATCAATTCTTCCGGAACTGGATTTCCAAACTTTAGATCGCCAAATCCATCAGGGAGTGATTCGGCGCTAACAGAGTATGACGTGCTAAAAAGAAAAATTAGTACAGTTAAAAGCAATAGGTATTTTTTCATTTAAAAACTCCTTGGCCCTGTTTAAGTATGTACGCTGACCAATGCCCGGGGTCAACGGCAGACTGTATGTTTGAGACCAGCGGAAGAGGTGTTAGCTCCTCTCGCTGGCCCCAGGGCTGATTTTTTGCAAAGTGTACGCCTTTGATCCCATACAGGCCGAATATCTTATTTGGCATCACCTAAGACAACATTATTGCCGGCTTGTTCCCACCCAGAAAGACCTTCTGATGAGGCGATCACGTTTTTAAAGCCATTACTCTTCATAAAAGTTATTGCTTGTGGAGTCCACCGTCCTGCAAAACAATAGACCAAGTAGGTCTTATTCTTATCCATCATCTGGATGTTCTTTTCAAAATCAGGATGATTTGCAGGCATGTTTATTGCCCCGTCGATGTGGCGTTGCGCAAAAGCCGGCGCGGGGCTTACATCGAGAATGACAAAGTTGTCATTTGCTTTGTTTTCCGCAATGAATTTCTTCATTGACTTTGTATCTAATTGATTCGCTGTCTGAGTGACTACACTATTGCCAGCCTTCATCCAACCCTCTTTTCCTTCTGCCGAAGCAAAGAGGTTTTCAAAACCATTTCTTTTCATGACCTCGATGGCCTTTGGAGTCCATTTCATTTTATGGCAATACACGAGATAACTTTTGTTTTTGTCGAGCTTTTGTATGTTTTCTTCAAAGTTTTGGCTTTCTGCCGGCAATGAAATGGCTCCTTCAAGATGACTGCTTTCGTAAGACACTGTTGGACTTACGTCAATTACTACGAAGTTTTTATTGTTAGCATTCTCGGAAATGACAGACTTCATTGTTTCCGTATCGCAATGTTGAACGTCTGCTAATGCGAGACTGCTTAGACCAAGTAAAAAAAATATAGCCAAAACAATATGGCGCTTAATAGTCACAATGTACTCCGTGTTAGTCGTTCCGTTGTTACAAGGTTATTTATTTTTATCGGCTGGGCAGCAGGCTTCTTCTGCACTCAACACTTTTTGCGCAGTAACATTAAATTCGGTAGCAGCTGGACACACTTTCAATCCGCATTGGAACAATGTAGCTACCGAAAAACAAAGACATGCCCCCACCGCTAGACCAAAAAATCCTTTTTTGTATCGAGATAAAACTATTGTTTCCTCCTGATTTTTTTGAGCACCCATAACAAGCGTCAAGCTTGAAGCTAGGATACAGCTCATAAACACAAGGAATGCCCAAGTATACGTGTGGACTCCAAACACAACAGGGCCGAATCCTGGGTTTCCAGGCATTATATAGGAAAGAATTTGCCGAACAGAAACAGAAGCTCCAAACAGAGAAAAAATTATAATTAGCCCATAGTGGCTTGCTCTTTGGCCAAACTTTATGTTCATGAGCAGCAATGTAACGATAATAAACATGGCCATTCTTTGCCAAGTACACAAACGGCACGGCTGTTCGCCAATAAAGAATTGGATATAAAGCGATCCTAGTAAGACACACATTATCACAGTAATCCAGACAAGGTTACAAAAAACTATAAACTTCGAAATTTTCATCTCATAGTCCTTAGAGGGATATATTTAAATAGAAATTGATGTTGTAAACATACCACATGATAACGACAGGGAGGAGTGCGACAAGAATATAAATGGCTTGCTTTCTGTGCCCTAGGTACGTCAATACCATTGAGGCAGAAATTGCAAAGAAAAAAAATGCGTCCAAGGGGCATTCTCCTTTAAATATTGCTTTTGAAAACCGACTAATCCCAGAGATCTTTGCGAGACCGATGGCTTGTGAATTGTTTTGTCAGGATGCTTGTAGCCGCGATACGTCCGCCAATGCATTCTTTTGCCTCCGAAATATTCACAATAGAGTAATAAGCCTCATTGGAAAATATTCTTCGAGGATTGGCTCATTCCGAACGCCTGCCCCCCCCTGACCAACTCGGAGATTTGCCTCCCCTTAAGCATTTTTTGTTCCAACAAATTTGTCCATAATTACAGCACTGTGGCATCGACGCATCTCGATTGTGTAAGATAATCATGCAGTTATTTAGTTGTATGCTCATTTTCCATACACAGAGTGTGTCTAAAAATCTTACAAACCACTGCAATTCCATACTTTTCTGTAGGGATATTGAGTGTTGGTGTGTCTTCCGAAAGGAAGGAAAGTTCTGCATCCTTTTTTCTCGGATTCCGTCTTCCTCCAAAAGCCGCACATTTTGCGGGTACAGGAGAACTCAGATGAAAGAGCATTGCGATGTCGAGATCAGAGAATCAATCCGTACAAAATACGCCGAGACAGCCTTGTCCGGGAAGTCCGGCTGTGGCTGCGGGAGCGGATGCTGTGGCCCAAACAGCGCCACTTCATCGGAGGATTTGGCTCGGATGGCCGGGTATGCCACGGCGGAAGTGCAAAGTGTCCCGGAAGGGGCGAACATGGGCCTCGGCTGCGGCAATCCGCAAGCCATAGCCGCATTACGCCCGGGCGAGGTTGTCGTGGACCTGGGCAGCGGCGGTGGTTTCGACTGTTTTCTTGCGGCCAGACAGGTGGGGGAAACCGGGCGCGTCATCGGTGTGGACATGACGCCGGAGATGGTTGAAAAAGCGAGAAGAAATGCGGTAACTGCACAATGCGGCAACGTGTCATTTCGCCTTGGCGAGATCGAATATCTTCCGGTTCCCGACGGCATCGCCGATGTCGTGCTTTCCAACTGCGTCGTGAACCTGAGCACGGACAAGGCCCAGGTATTCCGGGAGGCTTATCGGGTACTCAAGCCCGGCGGGCGACTGGCCATATCGGATATCGTGGCGACGGAGGAACTCCCCGAAACGGTGCGTCGGGACATCAAGCTGCATGCGGCCTGTGTGGCCGGAGCCGAGCGAATTGTTGTGCTCGAAGCGATGATGCGAGAAGCCGGATTCAGGCAAGTTTCCATCCGTCCACGGCCGGAAACCAAAGCACTGCTTGCGGCGTGGCTTCCGGGACTTAACTTGGAGAAGAGCCTTGCCTCGGCGAGCATCGAGGCCGTCAAGGCTTAGGGACGGTTGTCATGCAGGAAGAGCTGGAAATCATGTGGATTGCGCATCGGGATGAACTCAGGGCTTTCATCACCCGGCGGGTGCTTTGTCAGGCTGCCGTGGACGATATCCTGCAAGACGTATTCTGCAAGACCTTATCTCATTTGGCACAAAGCCATGTTACGCAACCGCGAGGCTGGCTTTTCGCGGTTGCCCGAACAACTATTGCCGACCATTATCGCGGCAAGCGTCCCACGGTCGAACTCCCGCCGTCGCTGGCCTCTGCAAGCCCTGACCCGAGTGTGGGTTCCCCCAAAGAAATGGGAGCTTGCCTGAAGCCGATGATCGAAGCCTTGCCGGAGAAGATGCGAGCACCATTGGTTATGGCCGATTACGAGGGGATGCGACAACGGGAGGTGGCCAGCCGGCTGGGTATCTCCCTGGCTGCGGTCAAGTCCCGCGTTTTGCGGGCGAGGCTGCAAATGCGACGCATGATCGAGGATTGTTGCCAGTTGGAGTTGGATGCCCGGGGAAGCATCACGGATTTTGTCGTCAAACCGGGAGGATGTTCCCGGTGGAGTGCCGTGGGCACCGAAAACTGATGCGTCAAGCCTCGCATCAGTTGGAGGTTGGGCACAACGCCGATACAGACTCCATCCCCGACGCATTCATCATGTCTACCCCAAAAATGGCTGCCCCGGGGAGGACTTCGGGGCAGCCAGGTGGAGGGGGTGAGACGGAAATACTGTCAGCGTTTACGGGCTATCAGAACATCGCATTTGGCATGGGCCGCAACTTTGCTGGACACACTGCCAAGGAGAAACCGCTCAATGCCATGCATTCCTCTGGAGCCAAGAACGATCATGTCCGCGCCAAGTGTTTCGGCGGTTTCCAGGATTTTGCCCGCAGGGTGTCCAAATTCCAGTATCGACTGGGCGCGTATCCCCTTGTCGGCCAGTAACGCGCAAGCCTTGTCCAAGAGTTCTTTGCATTCTTTGGCGAATGCGTTGTTTATCGTCTCGCAGTAGCCTTCCGGAAATCCCGCCGCCGAGCAACTGAGTTCCGGGATCACAGAGATGACAAACAATTGCGCATCGAGCGTTTGGGACAGCCTGGCCGCACGCTCCATGGCAACTTCGGCATAATCGGAGTTGTCGTAGGCGAGAAGTATTTTCACGCGATACTCCTTTAAGCGAGTGGCTTTGTTCGGTTGGCACAGGGATGCCTGCATCGAAACCACAGCATCAAAACGGGCTGCCCGAAGGGGCACTATCGGGGCAGCCCGTACGCGCCGCGCTGCCGCTACACCTTCACCAGTTTCACCTGGGTTTGGTAAAACACTGCCGAGCCGCCCACTTTGTCCACAAGACAGGTGTTTTTGAGCACTGGGTCCACCCGCATGGCCGCATTGCCGTGCACGCCCGTGGCCCGGCGCGGGTCGGGCGTAATGGCCTGGCCGTCAATTTGCCACTGCCCAGCGCCGTAGGCCCAGTGTCCGTGTCCCAGGGAGAAGGCGGTGACACCCGGACGCAGCCCTTCCAGGATGCGCACCTTGCCGATCATGAACTTTTTGCCGAACGGTCCCAGATCCCACACCCCTTCGGTGTTGGAGGCCGAAACGATCTTGACCGCGTCGCCGGCCTTGAAGCCCAGGCGGGCCGCGTCGGCTGCCGCCAGCTCCACGAAGTTTTCCGGATACGGGGCCTGGAGCCAGTAGTCGCCTGAGGTGCGGCTTTTGGTCTGGGTCACGGCCTTGTAGGTGATCATGGTCAGGTCATAGCCGGCGGCCGCGTCGTCGAGGGGCTTGCCCGTGCAGTCCAGGGGCGAGGGCAGATAGCCGCCGTAGGGGAGGTAGGCCTTGCCGGTCATGGAGTCCTTGGCCTTGACCATGTTCTCGAAGTACAGACCCACCATTTTGCCGTACTTATTAACGAGCTGCCCATCCTTGTAGGCCTTGTCATAAGCCTGGAACCGCCCGCCCCGGTTGAGCATGGCCACTACCGACGGCCACAGCTCCGGGCCGACCAGCGCTTCCCAGCGCTTGGCGTCGAACACCGTGGCCGGCAGATGCTTGCGGGCGGCCAGGAAGATGTCCATCTCGGTCTTGTCGGCAGCCGGGATCTTCTCCGAGCCGTCGGCCTTGTCGCCGTAAGCCATATTGGCGCACATGGGCAGATACAGGTCGTCCATGTGCCGCAAATGTCGGCCCGGACCGAAGGCATTCTCGCCAAAGCCGGCCAGTCCCATCTTTTCGGCCAGCCCCAGCAGCATGGACTCCAGGCAGATGGGCATCTGCTGGCCGTAGACCGTGCAGGAGTCAGTCAGGGGCGCGGCCGCCGGCTGACGGATGGCCCCCACCTTGGGCGTCATGGACGGGTGGGAGCCCACGAATTCCCAGCGCTCCAGATAGGTCACGTCGGGAAAGACGTAGTCCGCGAAGATGCTCGTCTCGCCAACTGTAATATCGGAGGTGATGAACAGCGGAATCTTTTTCGGATCGGCCAGGATCTTGGCGATCTCGTGCCCGGCCGGCAGGGAATAGACCGGGGTGCCCATGTAGAGCATGAGGCACTTGAGCGGATAGGGATAGCCGTCCCCGGCCGAAGGGATGACCTCCTGGTAGATGTCCGAACAAAACGGATACCAGACGCGCTTGGCCGGATAGCCGGAAAAGAGCGTGGATTTGTCGTAAGCCGTCTGATGGCGGATGATTGACACGCCCCAGCCCTTGAGCTTGGCCGGATGTGCCGTACAGTCGTAGGGTTTGCCCGGGGACGCTCCGTCGTAGTTGAAGTTGGTGGCCTTGGACAGGCCGCCCATCCAGTCGTGGTTGCCGATCAGCGTGTTGACCGTGTACCAAGCTACCACGTTGTAAAAGCCGTTGGTGTGCTGGGACACACCACGGTGCAGGTCGGCCACGGCCCGCTTGCCGTGGGAGGTAAACTCCCTGGCCACTTCCACGACGTCGACTTCAGACAGGCCGGCCAGCTTGCACCACTCGGCCAGGGGTTTGGCGCTCGCTTCCTCCCAGTAGATCTGCAGGACCGTCTTGGCTGGGACACCGCTGGGCTCGCCGCTCCACAAGAGCTGTCCCTCGGCCACGGTCTTGTCGTCATTGGGATCAAACAGAACCGGGTTGCCGGCCTCGTCCAGGCAGACAAAGGGATCGAAGTCCCAATCGCCCTTGCCGTCCTTTTTCGGGCGCTTTTCCGGCGTCCCACCCAGGTCTGAGCCGCGCAGATACGGGCCGGGTTTGCCGCTTCCGTCGAGCTTCACCAGCCAGCAAGCCTGGCTCCAGGTCGGCTCGTTGTCGGCCTTGGCCGCAGCCTTGTTGGCGTTTTTGAGGTAGCGTTCGTCAAAGCGCTTGTTCTCAATGATCCAGCGGATCATCGCTTGGGCCAACGCACCGACGCCGTCGGGTTTGTTGGGCAGCCATTTCCAGGCCCGGGAGGCGGCCTTGGAGCAGCGCGGGTCCACTACGGCGACTTTGACGCCCTCGTGCTGGAGCCGCGTGATCTTGCCGGCCCGAAGCGGCGGTCCGTAGTTGGCCTCGAAGGGGCTGGCTCCCACAAACAGCAGGAATTCGGCATTACCGGTGTCGCCCTGCCAGTAGAACTTGGACCCGTCGGTGAATTTCCCTTCCACGAACTGATCCGACATGGCCTTGCCCGAGAAATAGAGCGAACCCTGGCAGACCGTGGTGTGGCCGTGGTAATTGTAAGAGCCGCAGGAGAAATCGGTAAAGCGCCGGATCAGCTCGCTGCGCCCGCCCTTGAGCCGGCCCCAGTTGAGGCAGAACTGGTTGTTTTTAAGCCCCAGGTCCGGGTGGTCCGGGTCGATCAAGTATTTGAGATTGACGGCCTGTTTGGCCTTGAACTCCTCCAGGGTCAGTTTCTTGGCCGCCACGTCGGCGGCGTCTTTCTGCAAGGCGTCGGCAATCTTGGGATCGCGGCAGGCGATGATGGCGTTTAATCCATCGACATGTCCTTCGCCAAACAGGTCGCCGCCGGCCACGACTTCGGCCACGGCCTGTTCAAAGGGGATGCTCTTCCACCTGTTCTCACCGCGCTTGCCAGCCCGCTTGAGCACCTTGACGATGCGGTACGGGTCGTAGAGCGTCTGGATGCCGGCATAGCCCTTGGGGCACAGGGAGGCGTCGAAGCTGGCCGCCTCGGCCATGGGCGTGGCGTAGGGCAGCTGCGGCGTCATGGTCCAGGGGCTAAATGGGTTTCCGTCAATCTTGGCCACCTGACCATCTTTAATCTTTACCTTGATGCCGCACTGGGTGTTGCACTGCTGGCAGGCTGAGAAAATCATATTTTCTGGCATATTGCCGGTGTATGTAGAAATGGAGGCCGAGGCGTCGGCCAAAGAGTCCGGGCGCAGCCAGCCCGAGACAGCCAAGGAGCCGCCAAGCAAGGCTGAAGTCTTGATAAAACATCTGCGATCCATGGCGTCACCTCATCGGGCCAAGGGTTGAAGCCAGGCCGGCCGGGAAAAAAGCCGTGGGAACAAACGCGGACCGACAACGAAGCCGGCCAAACCCAGGGAAAAGACCCACAGCGTCAGCAGCCATTCGCCAAGAGTCGGTGTGTAGGTCAACGTCAGGCGCGGGTCCTGCCAGGCCTTATCCAGCCCCGGCAGCATGGGCACGGACTGTGGAGCCACCACGAAGGCGTAGCGGTAGGCCAGGAAGCCGGCCACGATGCACAGGCCAGCCCAGGCCACGGCGGCGGGCGAGTTGCGACCGACAAGCAGCAAGGCCAAGGGCAGGAAAAGTCCCAGGCCAATATGGAGCAGCCAGAAGCTCCAGGCCGCTTGCCCGGTCAGCATGGCGGTCAGAGCCGCAGCGATGTCCGGGCGTCCGCCCCGGTAGCCGGCCGAAAAATACAACCACTCAAAGATGAGAAAACAGGCCAGGAGCACGGCCACGGTCCGGCCCAGGCGCAGCGTGACTTCGGATTCTTCCTGGCTAAACCAGGCCAGGGCGGTGACCAGCCCCCCGCCGGACAAGAGGGCCGCCAGCACGAACCAGACCGTGGTGAATGCACCGCTCCAGGCCGGATGGCTGGTGATGATAGAGAAAAAATAGCCGTTTGTGGCGTAGAAGCACAGGCTGACCGGGATCGAAACGAGCGAGCACAACCGGGCCAGCGACTGACTGCCCACGATGATGGCCAGGGCTTTTACGGCGTAGACGACGAGGACCGCCGTGAAAAAGATGAGCATCCAGAACATGGGGGAGGTCAGGCTGGGAGAGACGATAAAACGATACATCCGCTCCCAGTGCCCAAGGTCCAGGGCGATGGCGATGCCGGCACAGACTTCCGTTAAAAGTGTTGCATAGGTGACTACGCCAGCGATGCGGTCCAGTTCCTTCTTCCCAAGGATGTATACCAGACAATTGACGAGAAGCCCGCCGGCCGACAGCCCCAGAAAAAGCAGATACAGCGCCACACCAAGCCCCCAGGGCACATACGACCCCAGCCCCGTGGGTCCCGTCCGGTAGACCAGCGCTTCAAAGACGCCATAGAGGCCGGCGAGCAACCCGAGGCAGGCAACAAGGAGCAGCGGGTTGGAGCGTTTCGTATTGGCCATATCGCACCTCCCTTAAGCCAGATAGTAGACGTTGGGTTGGGTGCCCTGCTCTTCTTTGAGCCGGAACACGCGCGGCGACCCCATGCATTCCCGGACATAGGACGCGGGGTCGTTGGCGTCGCCAAAGACCGTGGCCCGGCCGATGCAGGAGGTGACGCAGGAGGGCAGTTGGCCCACGGCCAGACGGTGCTGGCAGAAATGGCATTTCCGGGCGTTGCCGATAGGTGAGCCATGGCCGCGTGGGGGCCAGGCCTTGCCATATTCCGGGGTGGCGGCATCCTCGTACCCCTTGGCGGCTGCCTTGCGGCCGAGAAGCAGGCCGTCGGCCTCGGCTGTGGCGTTGGTGTAGAAGCCGGCAAAATCCGAGCAGCGCGCGCCATAGGGACAGGCGGTCAGGCAGTAGCGGCAACCGATGCAGCGGTCGTAGTCGATGACGGTAACGCCTTGTTTGTTTTTCCAGGTGGCTGTGACCGGGCACACGGCCACGCAGGGCGGATTTTCGCACTGCATGCAGGGCCTGGGCAGGAAGCGGCGACGGACATTGGGGTAAACGCCAATTTCTTCTTCCATGACCGGTCGATAGACCACCCCAGGCGGCAGCTTGTTTTCCGACACGCAGGCCACGGCGCAGGCATGGCAGCCGATGCACCGGGCCAAGTCAATGACCATGACCCATTTGACCTTGTCCGGGTCCTTGGCCAGTGCCCGGGCCAATTCCCGGTGCATGCGGACAAGCAGGTCTTCAGAAGGGAGGCTTGGACTCATGAAGTTTCCCCTTTCCTGGCGGTTTTCGAGGAGACGACGACTGGCACGGGATACTAAGTTTTCGTGTGACTTTAATATTTGCGTATCCGAATATTACGAATGTGACAAGGGGGGGGCAAAGAAACAGCGTTCCTTCTTTGGCAAGAAAATGCTTCCCTTCGAAAGCGTCCGGGGAGAAGGGTGACGCGGTGAAATGGGTGGAGCCAGAGCATGGCTTACAAATTGCGAGCTGCCGGGATAGGCCCGGGCGGGTTGATTTCGCCTCTTGACAAATTCGCCTAAGCGAATACATGGTGAAGCATGAATGAACTTGCTGCAGGATTCAAGGCCCTGGCAGATCCGACCCGGCTGCGGTTGCTCAACCTGTTGCGGCACGGCGAGTTGTGCGTCTGCGATTTGATGGAAGCACTCGATGTGCCACAGCCCAAAGTGTCAAGACATTTGAGTTTCTTGAAAAAAGAGCAGTGGGTGAGCGGTCGGCGCGCCGGCAAGTGGATGCACTACAAATTGTCCACCCCGCGTCAAACCGTCCTCATCAAAGTGATGGACGTCCTGCAGGAGCACCTCGGCGACTCTGAAACGGCACGGTGGGATGAGGCGCGCCTGCGGCAGCACCTCAAAACGAAATTGACTGGACACTGCGGCTGAGTATGGCCCAGGAGGATCGTCATGAGTGAGAGCGTTGTAAAAAAACTGTCATTTCTTGATCGCTTCCTGACGGTGTGGATTTTTGCCGCCATGTTTGTCGGCGTCGGGATGGGGTATTTATATCCTGGAACGAAAGACATCATTAATGCCTTTCAGGTGGGGACAACCAATATCCCCATAGCTCTTGGTCTCATTTTGATGATGTACCCACCGCTGGCCAAGGTGAAGTACGAGCAATTGGGGCAGGTTTTTCGAAACGGGAAAGTGCTTGCCCTTTCGCTGGTGCAGAACTGGATCATCGGCCCGGTGCTGATGTTCTTCCTGGCCATCACATTCCTCTCAGGGCATCACGAATACATGGTCGGTCTGATTCTCATCGGACTGGCCCGCTGCATCGCCATGGTCATCGTTTGGAACGATCTGGCCCAGGGCGACCGGGAATACTGCGCCGGATTGGTGGCTTTCAATTCCATCTTTCAGGTTCTTTTCTTTTCGGTCTACGCCTATTTTTTCATCACAGTGCTGCCCAAGGTGTTCGGTCTTGAGGGTGTTGTGGTCGACATCTCCATGGGACAGATCGCCGAAAGCGTCTTCATCTATCTTGGCATACCGTTTATTGCCGGCATGATCACGCGGTTTGTCGGACTCAAAATGAAGGGCGAACAATGGTATGAAACCGTCCTCGTCCCAAAAATCAGCCCGCTGACCCTCGTTTTTCTGCTCTTTACCATCCTGGTGATGTTTTCGCTCAAGGGCGAATACATCGTGCAGTTGCCGTTCGACGTCGTGCGCATAGCCATTCCCCTGGGCATCTATTTTTTGCTCATGTTTTTGGCGTCGTTTTATCTCTCGGCCAAGGCCGGAGCAACCTACGAACAGTCGACGACGCTCAGTTTTACCGCGGCATCGAACAATTTTGAGCTGGCCATAGCGGTAGCCATTGCCGTTTTCGGCATCGATTCCGGCGAGGCCTTTGCCGCAGTGATCGGACCGCTTGTGGAAGTCCCAGTGCTGATTGCCCTCGTCAACGTCGCCTTGTATTTTAAGCGCAAGTATTTTTCCTACGCGGTGGAAACGCTGACCGGTGTTTGTCATGTCGCCTGTCCGCCCAAGCGGTAACATGAAAACGCATGCATCTTTCGGCCATATACCCTACGTCATCTGTCTCAAATTGTTTTTGAGATAAATGAAGTAAGCTCACTAAATTTTTACTGTTGCTGCCATATCGGTTTCATGAATTTTGTTAAATCAGGAGGACAACATGGATATCAACAATTGGGATTTGATTGTTAAAAAATCTGTTTCCAACATTGAGTATAAAAACAGATTACTTACTGAACCCAATATAGTTTTGGCTGAGGAAGGCGTGCTTGTCCCAGAAGGCGTCACAGTTCATGTTGTAGAATCAACACCAACAGAAGTGTGGCTCATTTTACCAAATCACAGGGAGAGCGTAAAGTTCTTGAGTCCATATGTGGCAGTGTGCGAAGTTAATGGGGTCGAAGTCCAAGGGTGTGATCCAAAAAATGCAAAAATCCTGCGGCAGGATGTGCCAAGTAATAATCCAGCAAGCGCTGCCATACTCAGTGTTTGAAACCGCTAGGCAGCGTACTTTATGAATGTGCTATCCATCGAGGCGCGTAATGACAAATGCTGACAACACACACGATGACCTGTCGCAGCGAGACCACCCTTCGCGACTCTTTGTCGAGGTGACTTCCAGATGCAATCTTCGTTGCGCCTTCTGCGTGAAGCAATCCGGATCTGCGCCGTCAATTGACGGCGACATGCTTCCAGAAACTTTTACTGCGTTAGCGCCCGAATTTGAGCACCTGCAAGCCCTGGTCCTCAATGGCATAGGTGAGCCGCTCATGCATCCGCTGCTCGAAGAATTCATTAGGACGGGCAAACGCCTGATGCCCGCCCAAAGCTGGGTTGGTTTTCAAACAAACGGGCATCTGCTCGACACGGCTCGCAGTTCTTCGCTCATTGCGGCCGGGCTGGACAGAATCTTTCTTTCCGTGGACTCGACTTCTCCCGAGCTTTTCAAGGCCGTGCGGGGTGGAGGCAGTCTGGGGCATATTGAACGAGCCCTGACTGCTTTGGCTCAAGCGAAAAAGGAACACCCGGGAAACACGTTGGAGGTCGGCGCGGAGTTCGTTGTCATGCGTGATAACATCGCTGAACTTCCTGCGATCATTGCATGGCTTGCCAAACGTGGCGTAAGCAGGCTTGTCGTGTCCCATGTTTTGCCTTTTAGTTCTGCGCTGGCGAATCAGACGGTCTTTGGCATCAATACAAATTCGGCGAAGTATTTTTACAAGGCTTGGTCTGACAGGGCGCGCCAAGAGGGCATAGATATTACGCAATATTTCAATGTGCTGTGGAAGTATCACAAAACGCCGCAAGAACTAACATTGGTGCGTTTTGTCCAACGGATGGTATCCCAGGCACTTGAAAATGATATTCCTTTGCATGTTGCGAATCTGACCGATGGCGATGATGTTGGTCCGGTGGAGGCGGTATTCCGCAAGGCAGAGGCCGTTGCCGGTGCTGTTGGCCTTCGGCTTCTTCTGCCGTCTGTAAGGCCAGTCAACGGGCACGCCTGTTTGGGAGTCAAACAGGGAGGTGCGTTTATTGCCTGGGATGGCAAGGTGTCTCCGTGCCATTTCCTCTGGCGAAGCTTTAACTGCTATTTCTATGGGAGAGAGAAGCAAGTCGCTCATAAAGTATTCGGAGATTTATCCCAGGATTCGCTATCTGAAATATGGAATAGCTCGAAGTATAAAGCATTTCGTGCTGATGTCATGCAGAAAAGATACCCACATTGCCCTGGATGCAATGTGTATCCCTGTGAAGATATCAATAGCATTGATTTCGAATATGACTGTTACGGCGAAACAGTTCCCTGCGGCGATTGCTTATGGAACATGGGACTCCTTCAATGCATGGGGCAAGAAGATGAATTTGGAGAGTTCCACGATTGCTGCGATGGTATCCAGAGTGTTGACAAATTTAAACATACTGATTTTGGTGTGCCTGCACAGGTATAATATTAACAACATGGGCAGCCGGTTGCGAATATGGTAGATAACAGCCTTTTCTTTGAAGCAAAATTGTCAGGAATGCGTTTTCGGTTGAGCGACAATCAAATCCGCTCCCGCTGCGAGAAGGAGCTTGACAAGGGCTTGCTTTTGGCTATTTTGCCAAATAGAAAATGACTGGAAAATGGAGAGTCGATGCCAACGCGAAAATTTTCGTCACAAGTCAAGGTCTTCAAGGCATTAGGCCATGAAACCCGCCTGTTTATTGTTGACGAGCTTTCGCGCGGCGAACGATGTGTCTGCGAATTGACGAAGATGGTCGGCGCGGATATCTCGACAATTTCCAAGCATTTAAGTCAGCTTCGCGAAGCAGGGATCATAGCTTCGGATAAAAGGGGGATGCAGGTCTACTATCGCCTGCTTACCCCTTGCGTGTTGCAACTTTTCTCATGTGTTAAAGGTGTTTATTCGCACCCTCCATGCGAGTGTTCAGAGTCGAATCCCGGGTAATTTTTTTGCGCTTATACTTTGCTATTTGGCAAAACATACAAACACCGTCAAGATTACCCCTTGCTGGAGGTCGTCTTGGCAAAACACTGGAGATAAAATCATGTCCGAGAAAAAAAGCTGCTGCTGTTCCGCCGCTCCCAAACTCGTATTCGCTTGTTCCGGCGGTGCCGATGTCGGGGCCTTGGCTGATCAAGTTGCTAGGAAACTCACAGCGGAGGGTGTGGCCAAGATGTTCTGTCTGGCCGGTATCGGCGGTCGCGTCAGCGGCATCCTCAAGACCACGGAAGCAGCGTCCAAGATCGTGGCCATTGATGGCTGTCCCCTTAACTGCGCCCGCAAGTCGCTGGAAGAGGCCGGATTCACCGACTTCGCCCATGTGCAATTGGCTGATCTGGGTTTTAAAAAAGGGGAAAGCCCCGTGACCGAAGAGCGTGTGCTGACGGCGGCCATGGCCACGGCCCCGCATTTCGCCAATCTGTCCTGACCATTTTTCCACGAAGGGCCTGCGTGAATCTGGTGGGCTGCTCCGTCGGTCCTGCCACGTAAGCGGCAATTGAGGAGATGTTTGTATGGAACCACTTGGAAAAATGACCTGCTGTACCAAAGAAGCTGTGGCTGAAAGCGCACACCCGCACAACGGGAAGCTTGTCCGCTATCTTTTGCTGCTTGCGCCGGCCCTGGTCGTCTGGTGGGTGGTGTACGGAATGCTGCCCGGGTTTTCCCGTCTGCTGACCTATGATGTCCTGGGGATCGCCCAGGGGAGCCACCTTGGCGACTCCGTCGAATTCCTGCTCTATGACACACCCAAGGTGCTCATGTTGCTGACCCTGGTGGTCTTTGGGGTAGGTGTCATCCGCACCTTTTTCACACCGGAGCGTACTCGGCGCGTACTGGCCGGCAAGCGTGAATCGGCTGGCAACGTGCTGGCCGCCTTGCTCGGCATCGTCACGCCCTTTTGCTCCTGCTCGGCAGTTCCGCTCTTTATTGGCTTCGTTACGGCAGGCGTCCCCATGGGCGTGACCTTTTCCTTTCTGATCTCGGCTCCCATGGTCAATGAGATCGCCCTGGTTCTGCTCTACGGCCTACTCGGCTGGAAGGTGGCCGCCCTCTATCTCGGCACCGGGTTGGCCATTGCTATCGTTGCGGGCTGGGTGCTCGGCAAGCTCAATCTGGAGCCATATGTCGAAGATTGGGTCATGAAAATTCGGACCGATCCCTCGGTCTTGCCCCTCGATGAACAGACCTGGACGGATCGGATCGAAGCAGGCTTTCATGCCGTCAAGGATATCGTCGGCAAGGTCTGGATTTACGTTGTGATCGGTATCGCCGTGGGCGCAGGCATCCACGGTTACGTACCTGAAGGCTTCATGGCCTCCATCATGGGCAAGGACGCTTGGTGGTCCGTGCCGGCGGCCGTCCTGATCGGCATACCCATGTATTCGAACGCGGCGGGCATCGTCCCGGTAGTTGAGGCGCTCCTGGGTAAAGGCGCAGCGCTCGGCACCGTTCTGGCGTTCATGATGGCAGTGATTGCTTTGTCATTGCCTGAAATGATCATCTTAAGGAAAGTACTCAAGCCGCGACTTATCATGGTTTTTGCTGGAGTTGTTGGGTTGGGAATTGCTTTTGTGGGATACCTTTTCAATTATCTCTACTAACAATTTGTAACGCGAAATCAATCATTGGAGGAAAGCCATGGAAATCAAGGTTCTTGGTCCCGGATGCGCCAAATGCAAAGAAGCAGAAAAAATTGTCTTGGAGGCCGTCAAGGAATCTGGAGTTGACGCCACGGTGGAAAAAATTGCGGATTTTCAGCAGATCGCCAGTTTTGGCGTATTTTCTACTCCGGCAGTCGTCATTGATGGCGAGGTCAAAGTGGTGGGCAAAGTGCCATCCAAAGGGGACGTTCTTTCCTGGCTGAAGTAGGCGGCAGGTCTTCGAAACCCATAGAAGGAGAGGGTCCTCTCTTCTTGGTTGGTTTGGCCATCTGCTGCCTGCGGCTGACGCCCTGGAGCAGCCTGTTCCCGGGACCATCCGGATGCGCACACATTTAAAGATTCGGTCAGGTCGCCGCGTAGGTACGGGAGAAAAGCACCATGCACGATCAAATCAAGGTGTTGTGAGAACTCTCTATGTATAGCGTTTAAGTATGATATATCCATATAATGTGTCTATTATTTAGACACAGAGACTGTTCAATGTGTATAGTAATTTTTCACATACTACACGACAAAGGAGGATCATTCGACAAGATACTGAAAATGCACGATTAAAATTGTGGCATAATTCCTGCTTGTTATACAAACTACTTTCAATTGAGGAACGCTATGAAACATGTTGCTATGTGTTTTGCTCTCGCCACCGTGCTGAGCGCTGGGATTTGCTTCGCCGCAGAGCCCGTTCCTGAGGTCCCGGTCAAGGGGATGGTAACCGTTGTCGATCTTGGCGCTAAGACATGTATCCCCTGCAAAATGATGGTTCCCGTCTTGGATGCCATGGAAAAGCAATACCAGGGCAAAGCATCAGTCGTATTCATTGACGTGCGTGAAAATCCTGCCCAAGCTCCCAAATTTGGGATTAAAACGATACCAACCCAAATCTTCTACGATAAGAACGGAAAAGAGACTTATCGCCACGAGGGTTATTTGGACCAAAAACCATTTGCCGAGATGATTGATAAATTGCTGGCCGATTAAGGTGGTGCCACATGCTTGACCAGCTCTTCTTGGCTATTAACACCTGGATGACCGGCAGCCTCATCGTTGCGGCGCTGGGCTGTTTCCTCTGGGGTCTGGTAAGTGTTCTTTTCAGCCCCTGCCACCTTGCTTCCATCCCCTTGATCGTTGGCTATGTCGCCGGGCAAGGCAGAATCATCCATGGCCAGGAGGCGGCGCGCTATGCCGTCGCCTTTACCTCCGGCCTGTTTCTGACCATAGCAACCATCGGGATTCTCTGTACGCTCCTTGGGCGAATGCTTGGGGATGTCGGCCCATATTGGACTATCCTCGTCGGAGCCGTGCTGATTTGGGTTTCCCTGGACATGATGGGGGTCGCCAAGTGCTCGGTCTCCGGCGGCATGATGGGCAAGCTCAAGGTCAAGGGCGTTGGCGGAGCGTTTCTCCTCGGCTTGGCCTACGGCGTTCTGTCGGGTTCGTGTACATTCGGTTTTATTGCTCCCATCCTGGCCATCATCACCATTCAGGAAAAGATCCTGACCGGCGTGGTGCTCATTGTGCTCTTCGCAATTGGGCACTGTCTTCCCATCGTGGTGGCCGGCAGTTCAACGGCCCTGGTCCAACGTTGGCTGGAAAATGGGGCCATGCGCCACGGGGGAACTTGGTTCCGAAAAACCGCCGGGGCAATGATCGCGCTTCTTGGAATCTACTTCATTGCTATGCCGTTTCTGCCTGTTTGAGTTTGCCAACTGTTTCGACATGGATTCAAGGAAGGGACATGCATAAAGGTAACGCATTTGTGAGCACGCTTATTTCCATGGTGTTTATCATGGGAATACTTGCTCCAGTGCCTGAGTGCTATGTCACCAGGATCGTTGGCCCGCTCCGGGCAAGTATAGCTCACGCAAATCTTGCCTTGAAAGGTATGCCAGACTCTTCCGGTCCCGCTTCGTGTTGCCCCAAAGTGGAAAAAAACATCGGGGGCAATGACCAGTGTCCCTTGGCTTCGTCGAAATTATGTAAGAAACCCTATGCTCCAGCCTTTGAAACAGCAGAAGTCCCGGGAATCCCGCTCGCGCTTTTGCCTGTTCCTTTCCACAAGCCAATTGCACGCACTATCGTGGTTTTCTATTTTAATATAGATAATCAGCCCGATATGCCTGACCCCATTCCTATCCTGCTTCGCAAACAATCCTTTCTGATTTGATCTCTCGCCTGCCCGGCGATTTGACACGTACTCTCGCAGCCAAGTCAGGGCTTTTTCATTCGTGCTCTATGGCGCATCCCTTGCGTCGAGAGCATAGAATGCAAGAAAATAGCCAGGCTTGTACGGGTCAGCGCAGAGCTTGCGTCCTCTTCATGAATGCGCCAAATGATATATGGTGCACCAATGATTAATATTTATTTCAACATGAAGGAAATGTATTATGTGGATCGTTCGACTTGCATTGAGTCGACCATATACATTCGTCGTCGCTGCGCTTGTGCTCTTGCTTATGGCACCTTTCGTGTTGCTTCGAACCCCGACAGACATCTTCCCGGAAATTAATATTCCTGTGGTGAGTATTGTTTGGGTCTATAACGGTTTGAATGCCCAAGAAGTGGAACAGCGCATCATCTACAACCATGAGCGCATGGTCAGCACTCTGGTCAATGATATCGAGCACATAGAATCGACATCATACAACGGCGCGGGCGTCATCAAGGTATTTCTCCAGCCCGGGGCCTCCGTTTCTGATGCGGTTGCCCAAATCACGGCCAGCGGTCAGAGCGTTCTCCGATTGCTCCCTCCGGGTATTAACCCACCGTTTATTATTAAGTACAACGCCGCCTCGGTTCCGATTCTCCAGTACAGCCTGGCAAGCAATAAGTTGTCAGAGCAGCAGATTCAGGACCTGGCCATGAACCGCATCAAAGTGGGGCTTTCGACCGTGCCAGGCGCTTCCGTGCCGTATCCGTCGGGCGGCAAGGCACGAGTCGTCGCCGTGGACATCGACCTCGCGGCCCTGGAGGCGAAAAATCTTGCTCCGCAGGATGTCGTCAACGCCTTCACTGCCCAAAATTTCATTCTTCCCAGCGGTACGGCAAAAATCGGCGAAACCGAATACACCGTATCCCTGAACACCAATCCGACGGAGATCGCAGCCTTAAACGACCTGCCGGTGAAAACCGTCAACGGTGCGGTGATCCGTGTGGGCGACGTGGCCCAAGTGCATGACGGCTACCAACCGCAACAGAATGTTGTCCGACTGGACGGCGTGCGTGGCGTGCTGCTCACTATTCTCAAGAGTGGCGCGGCATCGACCCTCAAGGTCGTCGATGGCGTGAAAAAAGCTATGCCCTCGATATTGAGTGGTCTCCCGCCCGAGTTGGAAGCCAAGGAATTCGCCGACCAATCGCTCTTTGTTCGTGCTGCTGTCGATGGAGTGGTGAAGGAAGGTTTGATCGCCGCGATACTGACAGCCGTCATGATTCTCCTCTTTCTCGGCTCCTGGCGAAGCACCTTCATCATCGCGCTTTCCATTCCGCTTTCGGTCCTGTGCTCCCTCACTCTGCTCAGTGCGCTTGGGGAAACCATTAATCTCATGACGCTGGGAGGGCTTGCCCTGGCCGTCGGCATCCTCGTGGATGATGCCACCGTTGAGATCGAGAATGTTCACCGGCAGATGGCTCTGGGAAAACCCAACATCCAGGCCATTCTCGACGGGGCGCAGGAAATCGCCCTTCCGGCCTTCGTCTCGACGCTTTGTATCTGCATCGTGTTCGTACCCATGTTTTTTCTCACCGGGGTCGCTCGCTATCTCTTCGTGCCCCTGGCTGAAGCGGTCGTTTTTGCGATGCTGGCCAGCTATGTGCTCTCACGAACGCTTATCCCGACACTTGTCATGTGGTTCTATCGCAACATTTCCTATAGCGGCCATGCCGCCGACCCGGGAACGGCTTCTCTGTGGTTGCGCCCCTTTGTTCTTCTGCAAGGCAGCTTTGAGAACGCTTTCGCTCGATTTCGAGAAAGTTATCGCCTGTTCCTGGGCACGATCCTGTCGCACCGCGCTCTGGTTGTAACCTTGTTTCTTGTATTTTGCGCCGGCACAGCCTTCCTCATTCCGCAGCTTGGACAAGATTTCTTCCCCACCGTTGATGCAGGTCAATTCAGGCTGCACGTTCGTGCCCATAGCGGAACGCGCATCGAAGAAACAACCCGGCTCGTGGACCGCATTGAGACCGTGATCCGAGAGGTCATCCCGGCCGAAGAACTCACCGGGGTACTCGACAACATTGGCTTCCCCTCCGGCGGAATCCCACTCACGTACATCGATAACGGCCTCACGGGAACCGGAGATGCCGATATTCTCGTCTCTCTCAACCATGGGCACCAGCCTACAGATGACTATATGCAGCGTCTGCGCATCAGGCTTAATCACGATTTCCCAGGAGTGATCTTTTATTTCCTGCCTGCCGACATCGTCAATCAGACGATCAACTTTGGGCTGCCGGCTCCCTTTGACATCCAGATAGTGGGGCGGGAACGTGACAAGAGCCAAGCTATCGCGGCCAAGATTGTTGAAAAAATCCGGAAGGTATCAGGCGTTGTCGACGTTCGCGTACAACAACCGACCGATCTGCCCGAACTCCACTTTGCGGTGGACCGCACCAAGGCATCCCAGATCGGCCTCTCCGAGCGTGACGTAGCCAACTCGGTGCTCCTGAGCTTAAGCGGCAGCAGCCAGGTGCAGCCCAACTACTGGCTTAACCCGAAGAACGGCATTCAATATCTCGTGAATATGAGGGTTCCAGAGCATCCGATGGATTCGCTCGCCGCGCTCAATGCGATTCCTGTGAGTGCCGGACAGCCGGACACTGGAGGCGCTCAACTCCTCGCCAATGTCGCATCCCTTAAACGCGCCAACGGTTCCCCCATCTTCTCTCACTACAACGTGATGCCAGTCATCGACGTCTTTGGAGGGGTGAGTGGCCGCGATCTGGGCGGGGTGCTGCAAGACATCACCCCCATCATCGAACAGGCCAAAAAGGAACTTCCGAAAGGAAGCTCCATCATGCTCCGGGGGCAGGCGGACACGATGCACTCCAGCTTCACCGGGCTTGGCCTCGGGTTGGTGCTGGCGGTGGTCCTTATCTATTTGCTGCTGGTGGTCAATTTCCAGAGCTGGCTCGATCCGTTCATCATTATTTGCGCGCTGCCCGCCGCTCTAGCTGGTGTGGTGTGGGGACTCTACCTGACCTTCACCACACTCAGCGTGCCGGCCCTGATGGGGGCAATCATGAGCCTGGGCGTTGCCACGGCAAACGCTATTCTTGTCGTGAGCTTCGCGCGAAACGCCATCAGCCAGGGCGTGGACCCGCTGACTGCCGCCTGGGAAGCCGGGGTGGGCCGTCTGCGTCCGGTGCTTATGACTGCGCTGGCCATGATCATCGGCATGCTCCCTATGTCCTTCGCCCTCGGTGAAGGCGGCGAGCAAAATGCCCCCCTCGGCCGCGCGGTCATCGGCGGCCTTGTCTTCGCCACCGTGGCGACCCTGGTTTTCGTTCCCGTGGTTTTTAGCCTGCTCCACAGGCGTGTCCCGGCGGCCACACTGCTTGACGAGTCCGGTTCAACTGAAACACAACCTTCATAGGTGTTGCCATGCACTCAAATTCAAATGATTCAAGCCAAGTAGCGACGACTTTCGAGCCGAAAAAGATGCCTGGGACAGCTCCACGAAAGTTCTCGCTTCTGCCCACTGTTCTTGTGTTGTTGCTGTTAGTTCTGGGGGCGGTTGCCGGGCTTCTCGTGCGCTCCCAGCAAAAAACGGCGCTGGCCACCACAACGCAGCTTCTTTCTGTCCCGAGCGTGGCCGTGGTCTCCCCCAAACCGAGCCCGGCAGTATCCGGCATGCCGCTTCCCGCTGAAATCAAGGCCTGGGTCGAAACACCGATTTTTTCGCGCCTCAATGGCTACCTCAAGCACCGGTTCGTCGATATCGGCGACAATGTTGTCGCGGGTCAGCTCTTGGCTGAGATTGATACGCCCGAACTTCGCCAGGAGTACGCGCGCGCTCAAGGCCAGTTGGTCCAGGCGCAAGCGGCTCTCGGGACCGCCAAGCAGTACTCCGATCGCTGGGCGCTCCTTGTGAAGTCAGGAAGCGTTAGCGTTCAGGAGAACGCGGACAAGCAGGCAGACTTCAACCTCAAGGCCGCCGCCGTTGAATCTGCCCGTGCGGAGGTGCGCAGACTGGAAGAGCTGCTGTCGTTCAATCGCCTGACGGCTCCTTTTGCCGGGACAATTACAGCCCGCAATATCGATTCGGGCGATCTCATCGTGGCGGCCGGGGGCAAGGAACTCTTTCATCTGGCGCAGACGCGCAAGCTCCGGGTGTTTGTGCAAGCTCCTCAGGGCATGGCCCTTGGTTTCCGAACTGGGCAGGATGCAGAAATTACTGTCCAGGAACGGCCGGGTCGGGTGTTCCCGGCCAAGGTCGTCCGCACTGCAGGAGTGATGGCGTCTGACTCAAGAACCCTCCTGGTCGAACTCGAAGTTGACAATCCGAAACAAGAAATTCTGGCCGGCAGCTATGCCCAGGCACGTTTCACCGAGACCAAAGCGGAGGCGGCCCTGACCCTGCCTGGGAACACTGTGCTGTTCGGCGCAGAAGGGCCGAGGGTTTGCGTTGTGAAGGAAGATGGTCAGGTCGAGGTTCGGCCGGTAAAGCTTGGACGCGACTTCGGGCAAATGATTGAAGTAATCACGGGTGTGGAACTGAAGGATAGGATTATTGTAAACCCATCCGAATCGTTTGAAAATGGGTCCACAGTATCCGTAAGTGTGCCTTCTACCGATCCCAAAAACAATAATTTTGACATAGTATTTGGGAAAAAACCGATAGAAACTTGGGTATTTCGGTATGTCATTGTGAGCAAGGAATTCACTACCGAACTGGGCTCCGTCCTGCCCATAGGATTATGTGCGATTCTTATGAGCGGTTCGCAGGGTGCTGTATGAGTATTCGTTTTAAATTATTGGTGCTCCTACTGGCCCTCTCACTGCTTCCTTTGGGTATTCTGCGCACACTCCGAGGGGGAGCCCTGGAACAGCTCGGCGTTGAGATGGGGAATCTCACCCGTGAGGCCCTCCTTGAAAATGCCAAAAATCAACTGCTGACCACCGTGGAAGACCAAGCCCGACTCCTCGACCAGGGGGCACGTCTCCTGACGCTGGCCCTTGCAAGCCAAGCCGACCGTGCCGCGCAATTCATCGAGAATGGAGGTCGGCCGGATGCAACGGACAGCGTCAGTCTGACAGTTTCCGAAGCAGTGCATGAGCTGACAAGCTGGCAGGTAACCGCGTTGGAGGACGGGCGGATGCAGGTCTATCCAGAGGGATATCCATTACCACCTCAGTTCGATCCTCGCCACGCCAAATGGTACCGGGATGCCCTGCGCTCTGGGAAGCTCGTGTGGACTATTCCTTCCGTTGAACCATCTACCCACCAAGTCACCATCACGGTATCCATGCCACTGCGGGACGCCAGTGGTCGAACCGTGGGAGTGACGGCCATCATGGCTCCATTTTCCCGACTGCTTGCGGATTCATTTCGAGCGCAAGGCCTCACCCCGGAGATCAAGGCTTTTCTGGTGTCTACTGATGCGTCTGAGGGGACCTCTCAAGGACTCCCTCTTATCGCTCAATACGAGGCTACCTCTGCTGAAGTCTCACCTGAAAACACGAAATTCGCATGGTGCTGTCCTTCCGGCCAACTTCGACTCAATGCTGACGATCCCCAGCTTGGCCGAGCAATGTTAGAGGACCTTCGTTCGCGCAAGAGCAATTACCGCCAAGCTTTCTATGAAGGCCGCGATGCACTCTGGGCTTACGCCCCGACCGACCAGTGGGGGGCTGCCCTCGTTATCGTCGCACCCGTTGACCATATGATGCAGACAGCAAATCTGGCTCGACAGCGCCTGGAGGCGCGCGTGGCCCAACAAGCTGACACATCTCTTCGTTTCGTGTTGGCGGCTATGGCTATTATTGCAACTATGGCCTTGTGGGTGGCCGGGCGGGTCACTCGTCCCATACGAGATTTAGCCCTCGCCACGGAGCGCATAGCGCAAGGCGATCTGGAAACTAAAGTCGAGCCGCACGGCAAAGATGAACTGGCTTCCCTCGGACACGCTTTCAACAACATGGTTCCTCGTCTGCGGGATCACGCTCGTCTGATCGAGGCGATTGCTTTGGCCGAAGAACTTCAGAAGAACCTCCTTCCCGAGAGTTTGCCCCAATTCGCTGGGCTGGAGATCGCCGCCCATACCAAGTTCTGCGAGGAAGTGGGCGGTGACTTCTATGATGTGATCAAGGATGCCCATGGGTATCCTGGCTGTCTGAGCGTGCTTCTTGGGGATGTTTCCGGACACGGATTGGACGCGGCCCTCCTTATGGCTACCGCCCGGGCTTTCTTGCGCCTGCGAGCGAATCAAAACGGAACACCGGCCGAAGTGGTTTGCGAGGTGAATCGCTTCCTCACGTTGGACACGGATGGGACCGGTCGGTTCATGACCCTCTTCTATATGGAATTTGACCGTGCCGCTGGGATGATTTCCTGGGTGCGTGCCGGACATGACCCGGCAATGTTGTTCGATCCAGGACAAAGCACATTCACGGAGTTAATCGGTCCAGGAATCCCTTTAGGAGTCGTAAGGGATTATGTTTTTTTGCAGCAGAATCGTTGTTGGCTGTTGCCAGGACAAGTGCTCCTCATTGGTTCTGATGGTCTTTGGGAGGCAAGGAATTCATTTGGTGAAATGTTTGGGAAAGATCGAACAAAAGATGTGATAAAAGCCAATGCTGAGCTTTCATCTCAGTCTATTCTTGACGCGCTACTGGCAAATCAATCCGAATTTGTTGGGACAGATACATCTGAAGATGACATTACATTGATAGTCGTCAAAGCAACTCAAGTTCAAAATGCAAAAAATTTCTGCTGGCTGTATCCATGAATGGGTACTTAGATGTTAAGTGACTTTAAATGTATTTTATTAGCTTAGCTAAGTTTTAAAATTTTCAAGACAATCTAACATGCCAATATTGTAAAATAATACCCGCGAGGTAAACGCATGCAGGTGAAATTTTTTAGGACAAGATGTAAATCGCCCCATTTAAATATATTTTTAACTATAATTGTATTTCAAATGCTGGCATTGATGCCGCTAAATGCCGACGCGTTAGAGTGGAATTTCCTCTGGAAAAGTTTCGATGACGCCATGGTTGTTTACTATGACGATCAGTCCATTCAAAGTTTTGGCAATTACGTTCGACTAACAACAAAAGTGTTACTTCGTAATAGCGGCCAATTTGATCGAGACAGCAACAGAGACTACAGGGCTCCGATAGATAATTTTACAACAGACGTCCTTGTTGACTGCAATAGCAACAAAAAGGCTCCATTTAAAATGCAATTTTTCGATAAAGATGGAAATTTGCTAGACTATATATCTTGTTCATACAATGAACAGGTAAGGTTTTTGTCTAGCGACTTTGCTAACAAGATTTGCGACCAAATCATGTCGAAGGCAGCTGAGTCGCCATAGCGATGGCGAATTGTTGGTTATGTAGATTTTTCTATTCACAAGTTAGCTGCACGCAATTGTATAGCTAGGTTATTTGTGGTGTCGTATTGATTTTAACCTTAAATTGAAGTGTCTGTGCTTTCCTTGTGCAAATCTAAAAAACAATTACGGTAAGGTGAGCGAGATATGATTATAAACAAGACTAGATTGACAATCATTTTATTCGCTTCTTTCATAGTGTGCATGATTTTACCCCAAGCCAACGCATTGGCTCAGGATGCAAAAGATATTGGGGGCAAAAAACGGGTAGAGAATAGATACCCAACGCTACCCAAGGCCTCCGATTCACCCAGAGATGAACTTGAGGAGAAAGTTCAAAATGTTCCTCTTCCAGAGTTCGTCAAGGAGAGTTTGCTCACTCCTCCCGCTAGTTCCGTGCAGGCCGGCAAGACTCTCGTGCCATCCGTGGATAGCGTAGCGTTTGATATGGGAAAAAGCGTACAGCGTAGTCTTGATGCCAATCCGCAGATGCAGTCTGCTCGTGCCCTTTACGCCGGTTCTGAGCAGTCCCGTCGCCAGTCTCTCGCCAACTTCGGCCCGGTTGGCACAGTCAGCTACAGTTACAAGCGCGTCGATACCCAGACATACAAGACAGGCAGTATCACCGATCCTTCGGTGCAAGTCATCAATTCCATGACCGGTTCCAACCTCTCAACCACCAAGGCAACCACCCCCAAAATTGGACACTGGCAGAATTCCTACCAGCTCCAAATGGAGATCACCCAGCCACTTTTCACCGGCTTCAAACTCCTCTCCAGTTACCAGAAGGCCGAACTGGCCAAGGAACAGGCTGAGGCCAACGTAAAGTACAGCGAGTTGACCTTGGTTAAGGCCGTGCAACAGGCCTTCTTGGCCCTGCTCCAAGCTCGATCCAACGTGCAGAGCAATATGGCTTCGGTGGCCCGCCTCGAATCTCAGTACAAGGTGGCTCAGGCTTATTACGATGTCGGCCTCAAGCCGCGACTCGATGTGTTGCAAGCCGAATCCGATTTGGCTCAGGCTGAACAGGACCTGCTCAAAGCTCAAAACAACGTGCTGGTCCAGACCGCCCAGCTCAACTCCCTCCTTAACCTGCCGCTCAACCAGCAGACGAATTATGTAGGCGAGCTCGCTTACCTACCTTTTCCCTTGAGCATCGAGGCATGTCTGGACACGGCCTACAAGCAGCGCCCTGACCTCTACATGGGCGTCAAATCCGTGCAGATGGCTGAACGCGATGTCAAGATTGCGGCCAGCCCCCTGTATCCGCAAGTCCAGACCCAGGCCACCTACACAAAGCAGGGCAACACCCCCAACCTGTCGCTCAAAGACATGTCGGGGGCTACCACTCCCGACACCACCACCATAGGGGTTTCGGCCACACTTCAGGCCTGGGACTGGGGGTCAACATTTTTCGGCATTCAGGCCGCGCGAGACAACGTGAAGAAGCTCCAGGCCGATCTAGCCAAGTTGCGCCTCGACGTCGGCTATCAGGTCAAGAATTTCTATCTCAACATTCAGGACGCGGCCAAACGCATCTCGGTCGCCCGCACGGCCCTGGAAGCTTCCATGGAGGGCTACCGTATGGCTGTGGCCCGCTACCAAGCCCAGGTGGGTACCAGTACTGACGTGCTCGACGCCCAGGCCCGGGTGAGTTCAGCTGAATTCAACCTGACACAGGCCCTGACCGACTATCAAAGCGCCCTGGCCGATATTTATGTGGCAATGGGCATGAAAGACCTGAACCTTATGCCCCTCTGACTAGCAGGAATGAGGAGTTGACACATGATGTTAAGGAACAAGGGCGTCGACAAGGACGTAAGAATCCTGACTAGCTCGCACTGCTCCCTGTCGATGCATTGCGGCGAGAGCAAGTTGCGGATAGTGGTGGGTATGCCTTCGCACGAAGTAACAAATGTGTTTAGCTAAATCGATCTCCTAAAGTACCTGGCCAGTGATTGTCACCGTTGTATTTATGACCGTAGATATCTATTGTGCGATTGCGTGTTCTGGTGGATTCGTTCAAAAAAATAACCGACAATTCATAAGCGATAAAAATATTTCGAGCATAGATATGTCGAAGACAACGAGAGACTTGTCCATCATGATTGCAACACGTTAGCAGCCTTGCCTTCTTGGAGAAACCTGTTGGCTCTCTGCGATAGGACGATGCCAACGTAAAACTTCTAAGGAGAAATCAGCACAATGAGTAATATCTTTCATGACAGCAGTGTCATAAATAAGGCAGATTGCGTACGTCATATCAATCAATTTCTCACAAATGGTGAGAGTGTAGTCGTTGCCACTCTTGTTGCTCGGAAAAAGTCCGATTTGCGTACGGCCGATTCCAAGATGCTTGTTCGGCGCAATGGAGAAATCGCCGGCGTAGCCGAAGGAGGGGCGCTAGAACGAAAAATAATTGCCACAGCGGCTCCAGTTTTTGCGTCTGGCATGCCAAGTCTGATAAATTTTGATGGATTAGGCACTGTTGAAGACAAGGAAACGGGCATTTCTGAAAACGTAGAACGGATATTTTTAGAAAACATTGATCCTGATGTGTCGAGTTTGCATCTATTTAATACATTGCACGATCGACTGTCTAAGGGGCATACGAGCCTACTTTTATCTCGCTTGAGCGCTCCAGCCGATTCATGTGAACAAGACATACGGAGGTGCCTGCTTGGGGGGAATGACGTAGTGGCGGGTAGTTTTTTATCCTCTCTATTGCTTAGGGAAACCCTGAGTCGGGGACAAGACCTCAATACCCCAATCGTTTTTCAGTTTGATGGCATATGCTATTTTCTGGAACCATTTCTTCCTTTATACCCACTCTACATTCTCGGCGCAGGAAAGGTGGGGCGTTTTACAGCCCAACTGGCGGCTTTCTCCGGGTTCAGGGTGGTGGTCATGGATGATGACCCCTGGTTTGCCAACAGCGAGCGTTTTCCACTGGCCGACGAAGTGGTTGTGCTGGAATCCTTCTGCGACTGTTTTCAAGGACGGAGTGTGGATGCAAACTCGTCTGTGGTCGTCATTACCCGAGGCCACGAACATGACAAAGAAGTGCTTTCCCAGGTTTTGCTCACCGAGGCAGGTTATGTGGGCATGATGGGATGCAAGGCCGACGGGCCGAAGAAGGTGGCTCAGGTAGGTCACGAAGGTGGAACGCACCTGGATGTCAGCCGTGTCCATTGTCCAATCGGACTGCCCATCGGTGGCGCTACCCCAGAGGAGATAGCGATGAGCATCGTTGCGGAACTTATTTCGGCCCGAACGAAACGCCTGACCTGAAGCGGAGAAATCAGGAGATTCATTTGATGCGTGCGTATTCCAATCGGGAGAAATCGGATGCTGGGGGCAAGCTCCGGAGCAAGGTCCGCATGCTGGGTGTGCGGCACCAAACAATCAGAACAAATGATGCGAGGGACAGGTGGATAACCTCTTGATCATTGGCGGCAGCGATGCGGGCATCAGTGCGGCTCTGCGGGCCAGGGAAGTGGCCCCATCCTGTAGCGTGACCGTGATGTTGGCCGACGATTACCCTAACTATAGCATCTGTGGCCTGCCATTTTTCCTCAGCGGGGAAATTCCGGACTGGCGCGCTCTCGCCCATCGGACCAGAGAAGAGTTGCTCAGGCAGGGCATCCGGTTGCTCCCCGACCACAAGGCGACAGCCGTCCGCCCAGAAGAAAAGATAGTTGTGGTTTCGTCTTCAAGCGGAGGGAAAACGCTTTCATATGATCGGCTCATCCTTGCCACGGGGGCTGCTTCCCGGAAGCCTGGGCACATAAAAGGCCTGGATACGCCGGGCGTGTTTTTCCTGCGCTGGATGGCGGACAGCTTTGCCATTGCCCAGCACATAGAACGCAATACCCCTACCTCTGCCCTCATTATTGGCAACGGCTACATCGGCATGGAGATGGCCGACGCCCTCACCCGCAGGGGGCTTGCGGTGACCTTGGTTGGTCATTCCCAACACGTATTGAAGACGGTCGACCCCACCTTGGGAAGGCTGGTTCTGGCCGAGCTTGAACGCAACAGTGTGCGAGTGGCGAGCGGTGTCGACGTCGAAGAAATAGGAGTCAGGGATGGCCGCCTCATGGCCATTGGATCTGGTGGATTCCAGGCCCAGGTTGATCTTGTCCTGGTGGCCACCGGGGCGGAACCGGAAGTTGGCCTGGCCAAGTCGGGGAAGGTGCCCCTGGGGTATGGCGGGGCTATCAAGGTCAACCGTCGGATGGAGACTGGCGTGCCTGGCATCTTTGCTGCCGGCGACTGTGTGGAAACTTGGCACAGGCTCCTAGAAAAGTCCTTGTATCTTCCTCTTGGCACCACGGCTCACAAACAGGGAAGGATTGCTGGAGAGAACGCCCTGGGGGGGCGCAAAGAATATGCCGGCACTTTGGGGACGCAGGTGTTGAAACTCTTCGATTTAGCCATAGCGCGTACCGGATTAAACGATGCAGAGGCTCGGTTGGAAGGATTTTCACCTCTGACGGTGGAGACGGAGTGTTGGGACCACAAAAACTATTACCCAGGTGCGCATCGGCTTCACATTCGCGTAACTGGAGATAGGACCACTGGATATTTACTTGGAGCGCAAATCATTGGCCATTGGCAGACGGGTGTGGCTAAGCGGATCGATGTTTTCGCAACGGCAATATTTAACAGGATGAAAGTTGAGGAAGTCGAACAGCTCGACTTAAGCTATACGCCTCCGCTCAGTAATCCATGGGACCCAGTTCAGATGAGCGCAGAGGCGTGGTGCAGAACTGCATACCAATAAGGGGCGGCGAATAACTAAACCGAGCACGCTATTATTGATTGGCTGTAATTTCAGACAGATAATGTTTTGGCATAAAGGATCAACAACTAGCTCGGCAAATAGCTAGATTTGTTTGCATGGAAAAGCATGGCCTGAATCGTAACGGCGTCAACGGCATGATTGAGGCAACTGTAGACATGTCTAAACACCGACCAAAATAGTCGATGAGATTTAAAAGCGTTCTCTTGTTGTAGGCAAATCGGATAAATTCCAACACTTGGAGTCGTCATGCTAATAAAGGAAGTTCTGTCTTTCGTCCTTGTGAGTTTAATTCTGGTTACGCAAGTTAATGCGTCTATTGGTGAGGAATATAAATATATTTCTCCAGAAACACTACAGGGACGCATAAAGGCTGGTGACTCCTCAATGATCATTTTGGACATCTGCCCTGTGGAACAATTTGCAAAAGGGCACATCCCCGGGGCCATCGAAACCAATGCTTCGCCAGCCCAACGGCCCGAGGAAACTGCGAGATTGGAAGCTGCCCTACCTAAGCTTGTTGGCGACAAGGACATTATCATAATTTGTCCTGGCGGTGGTGGTGGTGCAAAACGAACTGTTGATCTATATAAGTCGAAAGGAATCGACTCTAAAAGACTGCTCATTTTAGAGAATGGAATGAACAAGTGGCCTTATGAAACTGAGCCCAAGTAGCACTCCTATCCTGCTAAATCATGCAAAATTTTTGCATTGAAAAACCATAAATGCACTAATGGAACCGTCAAGCTTCACACATTCGAATAGTCGTGACTCATTCAGTTTGACTCACAGTAAGATTGTACCAACCTATAGCGCAGGAGAAATTGTGAAAAGTTTTACGATTGCCGCATGTCTTCTTGGAATTCTTTGCGTTGCTCAGCCAGCTGTTTCCGCTGAGACAATAAGCTTGGAAAATTTCGTCCGGACGTTTAATTATGAAACGAGAAAGGACATGAAATGTTCCGGGAAAGAGCTGCTGACGCTTTTGGCCAAAAATGAGGCAGTTCTTATTGATATCCGATTCCCAGAGGAGCAACAGGCCTGGGGGATGGAATTCGCAATGAAAATTCCTCTCAACGAGCTTCCGAATCGCCTGAAAGAAATACCAAAAGACAAGATCATTGTGACGGCCTGTCCGCACATAGACAGGTCAAACATAGCCATGGCCTACTTGCGAACCCAGGGCTATAACTCTCGCTATCTGGTCGATGGACTGGTTGGACTTGCCGAATTGCTACGTGGGGATGTCGCTCGTGAGTTCATGGAAGGCCTCAGTAAAAAGAAGTAGGAATTCCTTTTAGTCAAGTACAACCTCAAGTCATACAACATTGAGTTTGGCATGGCCTTATGTTTGAGTCCATTTCTATGAACATGGACTGTAACTATTTAGTTGACAAACCATGCACGCTCTTATGTTGTATTTTGACAGCCTGAGTAGCCGT
Source organism: Desulfovibrio sp. DV (assembly GCF_001936595.1). Taxonomy (GTDB): domain Bacteria; phylum Desulfobacterota; class Desulfovibrionia; order Desulfovibrionales; family Desulfovibrionaceae; genus Solidesulfovibrio. The sequence goes on along the minus strand of NZ_MLBG01000008.1, from coordinate 22,185 downwards.
CCGTCCTTCTTGTTGCGGGGGACGGACGGATTTGGCTGAGAAGCTAAGAATGACTCGCGGGAAAGCTGTTGGCTATACGACGCGGCCGAGGCTTCAAAACAAAAGGGAATCATATCAGCGCGCCTTTATCAGATCAGCGCATCGGGGCCAAGTAGCGGGGGCAGGTGTTGTCAGTACGAGACACCTTGGGGCTATCGGTCGTGGTGTTTGCCCTCATGCGTGTCGGGATGATGCCAGCTTCTCCCTCAAGAGCAGGGCTACTTTTCCCGGGATTCTGAGATGAGTCCCTTTTCATTTGCATTCCTCCCCAGGGGGGACAAGATGTTCCCCTTGTTCCGTAAGGCCTTGCCCCACTTGGCCTGAGCAAAAAGCAAGGCGGCCTCCCGGGCTGCCGCATCATGCGCAGAATATGTGATTTGCTTTCCCGTGTCGCGGATGGCCCCTCCGCTGGCCAACCGGATGAATACCGTCCCCTTGGTGTCAATCGAACTCGTGAAGTCCGAAAAAAGTTGTTTTCCTCCCATTGAGGCCTCTAAATCTGCTAATTCGCGGGCTTTAGTCACGGCTAGGAGGCCGCGCCGCGTCTGTGAACTCACGCCGGTGGAAGTCGCAATGTCCAATTGCTCTTTAAGCCACTTCTCCTGGATCTCCTCCCTTTGGCCATGGCGCGGGGCTTTACTCTCCGGTTCGACGAGTTGTTTCTTCGACCGAAGGATGGCCAGGGCCGTTTCGTTGCCCAGTCCAGCTTTCCACCTCAAAAAATCTGTCCAGGTAGCATAGGGTGTTGCCTGCCTAATCGTCTCCCGTGCGGTATAGATCCGTTTTCGAGTCTGGAGGCGATGCTCCGCATCATGCAGGCGCGCAATTTTGAGCAGCTCAAAGCGGTGACGCCCGAAAAACTCTCGGGAAATCTTTTGGCGTTCCAGGTCCCACCTGATCCGAACGGCTTCAAGCTCTGTCTGGGCACGAGTGTTGAGGTTCTCCAGGGCCGCCTTCCGAGTGGCGACCCCGGCTTGATATTCTTCATAGAGGGCACTGCGATTGGGCTCGCGCTGTACGGGCTTGGCCGTGTACCGCTCGTCTTCGGGATTGTGTTCTTTCGCCTGGTCAGGCGGGACGTAGGCCCCAAACCGGCGGACCAGGTTCCCCATGGACAAGGATCGGTCCAGCGAGCTGGCTTTGATGGCGTGTCTGCCGTTGCGGTCCTTGATGACCAGGCCATTGCCGTGCGGCCTGATCTCAAGTCCGTACCGAGCGAAGGCGGCATGGACCTGCTGCCATCCAGCGGCCTGCCCCAGGGCTTCAAGGAGTGACACCCGCCGCTCCTTGACATAGCCGTCAAAGGACTGCTGACCCGTCTGGGCCTCAACCGTGGCCGCTACTGGTGTCCGCTTCGGCTCCGTGCTCTCCACGGAACGGCCATTGTCGATGGCCAAGCCAAAACGTCTTTCCAGCTCACGGCATACGCGATCCCGGATGTGGTAATCACGGAAGGGCTCATGCCGAGCCAGTTTCTCCGGGTGGATCATGTTGTAGGCCATGTGCATGTGCAGGTTGTTGGTGTTTTTGTGGACCCCGCAATGCCGTTGGTGTTCCTCGAATCCCAGTGCCTTGGCGAACTCCAGTTCGATTTCCTTGAGCATCTCCGGTGTGAGCTTGGCCTCGTCCTCGGGCCGGAAGCTCACGATGAGATGGTAGGTTTTCTCCCGGGTGGTTCTGGTGTTGAGCGCCTGGGTGTCGGCGACTTCGCGGATGGCCAGTTCGTAGTCGTCGCCGGCCCAACAGCCGGCGCACCAGCTCATGAGAGATTTTTCATCTCCATGGTCGGCCGCACGGATATACCGAGCCAGCCGTCGGTAGTCATCGTTTTCAACCTTTCGGGAAATACGCCGACTAATCATAGATTTGCGGTTTTGTGTTCAGATTTTCGAAATGAGGGTTTTCATTTCGCGCTGTCTTGCCTCGATCTCCCGAAGCACATGGCGCACCTGCGGGTGCAATGCCTCCAGAGGGGGCCCCTTCTCGGACAGGCACAGTTTGAAAAGGCCGCCTAACCGGCCGAGGTCAGCGTTAATCCTGAGCAGGTCAAGCCGGAATTGCTGTTTTTCGAGACTAGGGGTCGGAAGCCCCAGGCAAACGCGTTTGACATAGGCCGAGTACGATAATCCGGCCCTCTTCGCGTTGGCCGTGATTTCAGCGTGCTCTTCGGCCGTAATGTACATTTTGATCGTAGGAAGTCGTGACGGCACTTGGGTCCTTCCGATGGTGTCTAGCGTTGAGCCGGAGGCGAATAAGCAAAGCCCCGCAGGGCAGGACGTACGGTAGGCCTACCGTACCTGTCCTGCCTCCGCTGCCTTTGTCATTGTTTCGACAAATAGTGTCAATATATAATACAAAATCTGGAAGTGACAAATTATGTCGCTATAGTGACAAAAAAATGTAAGTCATTTCCAAAAAATTTGCGCAACACACTGAACAATAAGATTTTTTTATTGACAAATATTGACAAATTGTGACAAATAACGTCGCTCATAGTGCGACGCCGAGATGTTTTCCAGGCAATTCCTGGACATGGAGAATATTTATGAATTTTATCGGAGGATTTGTTGTTGGGGGATTGATTGTCGTTGGCAGTTTGTTTGGATGCATAGCATATTTTCTTGCCTCACTTGGCCCAGTATTTGTTGGTTTGTTTGCTTTTCTGTGTATTGGTCTTTTTTTGTTGTCACAGGGGTAAGGGTTGGCAGCCCATGGCTTTCATTCTTCTCGTCTTGTATTACTATTTTTCTTGTTATTCTTGCTATCGCCGCAGAATGCTATGGCTTTAAATATGCGGGATGGCCTGTGTTTGGTCGGGGCGGGGTGCTTCTACTCGGAGTCGGTGCGGGATTAACTTATGCTGCAAGGCGCTCTAATATCTGGCTATGGCGTTTTTTCTCAGCACTATCCGGATGTTAAATGCAACACAGTTGTTATACAAAAGCCCCACCCCCATGCATCAACAAATGGGCGGGGCTTGAAATCGCTAGAGACAAGTTCCTATGTTGACATAATCAACGAACTGCTCTAAAGCTTTAACGGCAGATGCACCTTGGCTTGGCGCAAGATGAGCATAGCGCATTGTCATTTGAAGAGTTTTGTGACCAAGCAGTTGGCTTACAACGATTAGAGGCGTGCCTGACTGAACAAGCCAGCTTGCAAAAGTATGTCTCAATGTATGAAACACCACTTTTTGGCGACGATCTTGAGTTGAAGCATTGAGCTGACACATTTTTACTGAATCTGAGAAAATTCTGTTAACGTTTTTTATTTGACGCTCGTGCTCTTCGAAAATGAACCTTCGGCACTGCGTTGAATTGCGCTGTAGCACCTCAAGCGCCTTTGCGTTAAGCGGGATAGTTCTGTTCCTATTCGATTTTGTTTCGAATATATATAAAACAGAGTTATGCCGATCAAAATGGCTTGGATGTAAAGAAAATATTTCGCCCGCCCTCAAGCCGGTATTCAACGCCAACAGGCCGATATCGTGCCAAATTTGAGACTTCGCCGACAGAGCAATCAACAGTGTCGAGGCCTCGGATTTAGTCAAGAATCGAACGCGCTTGTTGTCAAACTTCGGCATATCGAAATTTGGCAGCTTTGAATCGCATAATTCCCATTGCTGGGCACGATGCAAAACACGTCGCAGCAACGAAAGACAATGAGTTATAGTTTGTGGGCTTAAACGCTTTTTAACCAATACTGCTCTGAACGAGAGCAAGCTTTTGTTAGTAATACTTTCAACCGGCAAAGATGTGCCAAAGTATTTAAGTATGTGATTGTTCCATCTCCCTGTTTCTGTCCGGATGCAATTAGCTGGACTTGAAGACAAAACCAGGTTAGCGTAGAGCTCCCAAGCATCAGAAATCGTAGCCATGCACATCTCCTAACGGTGAGAATTTGAGATGAGACTGGCATAAAGAAAAAATTATGGAATTTCAAGGGAATGCGTCAAGAAACGGCCTCTCACGCCGCTAACAGGGGTTCAAATCCCCTTGGGGACGCCAAGAGAATTCAGCGGGTTAGGACAATCTCCTAACCCGCTTTTTCTTTTGTCCACACGAAGTCCACATCCAGCCCCCGGACAGTAGTTCAAATCGACCGTCGTCTTGTGCGCCATGAAGAGGCTTCCACCGTATGGATTCACCGGCGGCTCCACAGGCAAAGTTTCATGAATAAGCATGTCATAGAAGCGGTTTTACGAACATTTCAGCGCCGAGAAAAAGAAGCCCAATCAGGAACCAGCGCCGGAAAGTCGCTGGACTCACCCTTTTGCGGACGACCTGCCCTACCCACATTCCAGCCAGGGCAGGGAGTATTGCCAATGTCGACAACAAGAGACTGTTGTCATGGAAGGCGTCGCGCAGAAGCAATCCAACCGCAAGCGCTATGGTTGAGACGGTGAACGACAATCCCAATGCCTGGACCAAATCATCCTTCTGAAGACCTAGAGCTTGAAGGTAAGGCACGGCAGGAATAACGAATACTCCCGTTCCTCCAGTCACCGTCCCGGTCGAAACGCCGACAAGAAGTGAAAGCCACATTTCGTGTCGGGCCGGAACCAGGATTTGACGGGAAAGAAGCGTATAGCCTGCGTAGAGGACCAAAGCCGCTCCGAGCGCACAGGTTGTCAGCCGGGTGTTACCGCTCGCCAACAGGGCTGTGCCTGAAACAGTACCGGCGACGATGGCGGCCATCATGGGCCAAAGTCGCCTAGCCAAAGCACCAAAGTTCGGTCCAGCCAAAAGCTGCCAGACGTTTGTGACCAGTGATGGAACAACAAGAAGAGCTGCCGCCGTGACTGGAGAGAGCAGCGTTCCGAGCACACCCATGGCCACTGTTGGCAGTCCCATTCCGGTGACTCCCTTCACCATGCCGGCAAGGAAAAATGTGGCCCCGACCTCAATAATCATAAATGGAGTTGTGCTAAGCATGGCTTCACAGTGCGTCATTGGCTCGCTTGGCACAATGCGGAATTGCCGCAGGGTGGCTCCGGCTAGACCGAAGGCTCGTTGTGTTGTATCCTCCCTGTATGTGGTACGATCTCACCGATCTTCGTCTGTTTCTCGCGGTCCTAGAGGCCGGGAGCATCACCCATGGGGCCACTGCGGCTCATCTGTCACTGGCTGCCGCCAGCGAGCGGCTGCGGGACATGGAAACAGCCGGAGGAGTGAAGCTGCTTGAGCGCGGACGAAGGGGGACCGTCCCGACAGAGGCCGGCAATGCGTTGGCTCACCATGCACGGATTGTCCTTCGTCAACTCGCGCAGATGCATGCGGAGCTCGGTGACATCACAAAGGGCCTGCGCGCTACTATTCGTTTGCTGGCAAACACCGCCGCAATGACGGAATTTCTGCCCGACCGCCTTGGAGCCTGGCTTGCCGCGCACCCTCACATCGATGTCGACCTGAAGGAACGGCAGAGCACCGATATCGTCAAAGCCGTGTCCGCCGGGTTTGCCGAAGCCGGTATCATCTCCGATGCCGTCGACACGGCAGGGTTAGAGCTCCAGCCCTTCGCCGTCGACAGGCTGGTCGTTGCTGTCCCGCGAGGCCACGCCCTCGCCGCAAAAAAGCAGATCCTTTTCTTGGACATCCTGCACGAACAGTTCGTGGGACTTGCCCGGGGAGCTTTGCAGGAGCACATCGACGGGCATGCCGCCCGGCTGGGCAAGAAGCTGACCTTCCGTGCCCGAGTGCGCACCTTCGAAGCCATTTGTGGCATGGTCGCGCAGGGCATAGGACTCGGCATCGTTCCGCAAAGAGCCGCTCGCAGGTGCCGCAGTTCAATGCCATTATCGTTGGTCAGCTTACTTGACCCTTGGGCGACACGCCACCTCTCGATCTGCTATCGTTCAAAGGATGATTTGTGCGCGCACACCCAAGGCCTCCTCATGCATCTATCCGCGAGCACGAAGCAGACTGATGGTTCCTCACGAAAATTACATACGCCCCAATGACAGTAGTTTAAATCAACCGACGTGCCGCATCAGTGGATTGTCATGAATTGGTGTTGCGCGATAAAGCGCAAGAAAGCCATGTGCTTAGCCAATCTATAACGTCGGAAATCTGCTCTTTCTGCTGGCATGGTTACGTTGTATTAGTAGATTGAATTCGAGACAATTAATTCCATCATGTATTTGATTTTGTGCCGGGCATATTTCTTGAAAATTTGCGCAGGATCCTGCGCATGCGGTTCAGCTTGATCGCTGAACCAAAACCAAACGGTTTGGCATCATCGAGGAATCAAAACTCTTTGGGATTCGGTCGCCGGCGGATGATAGGATTTTATTTATACAAGTTCATATAGTTACGTAACTTTTCAGACTTTTCGTATTTCCCACCCCCTCACTCCTCCCCTGTGAAAAGGCCAGACGCGGTCCACATCCTGGGGCGACCACAGCCCCTCTCTTGATCGTGGCGCTCATTCAAAAATAAAAGTATTTGAAGGTGTTTGATAAAGCAGTTGAGTCGGCCCGGCCACTCTCACGCCGCTAACAGGGGTTCAAATCCCCTTGGGGACGCCAAGAGAATTCAGCGGCTTTCGCGATATGCGGAAGCCGCTTTTTCTTTACCACAGCTCGTCCCCATCCACCCCTTTGGTATTGCCTCAAATGGACCGGCGTCTTGGGCGCTGGATGATGCGTGCTCATTTTCTGCGGGCGTTCACCGCCACGCTGCCCGCTCGCTACAGGGCGGCTGCGGCCGCACTGGCCCGTTCCATTTCCGCGCCGACATAGCTCGCAATCTCACGGGCAAACGGGTCGAAGAACTGGAATCTGTCAAAGTCGATCTTTGTGGAAAGGCGTGTCAGACGGAGCAGGTCACCGTTATCCTCTGCTTCATGAGGCCAGATTCCTGCAAAATGATATCCCGCATTTTCAGCTTGTTCACAAAGCAAAGAGGTTTGCGGCTGCAGCAAGGGGAGGTCGAGGCATACCAAATCCGCTCCGGCAATGTCGATCAGGTCGATGGTGGCGCGCAAAATCTCCCGCCACTGCCGGCTGTCGGCATCCTTGACTGTTATCATGCCCTTGTTATCCATCTTGTTGAAGGAAACCGCATAGCGCCCAGGCATGTCGCGCCGGTCCGGTTCCCCCGGAACCAATGGCCGTTGAAGCTTGGCGTAGATGCGCTCGACGATTTCCCTGTGCCGGGCCGGGACATGAACGGAGGCAGGGGGTGGATCGACGAGATACTTGAAACAATGCAGGAATGATTCGCGTTGCGGCGGCATCCCCTCAAGTCCCAGGGCCTTGAAACCAAACGGGGAAATTGTGGCCAAATCCAACCCGCAGGGGTGCGCGCCGAACTTCGCCACCTCCCGCTGGCTGATGGCATGACTTGTGACGGCCCCGAACGACAGCCCGAACAGGTTCATCTCCTGCGCCTTGAGAGCCAGTGCATCGGTCAAAGCGGCTTGCAGCCCGCGCCCCCGATGGGAGGGCGATACCACCAGCGCGACCATTTCAGCCATGGCGGCCTGGCCGGAACGGAGCATACCGGCGTGTCCCGTCACCTCGCCATTTTCCGCAACAGCCACATAACTGACGAGTTTCCCCTCCTGCACCAGCTCAAGCAAGCCTTCAGGCCGGTAAAACTGCTCGAAACGGTATGTATAGCCATAGGCCAACCAGAACATCCGCGAGACCTGCAAAGCGTCATCCGGCTGCAACGGCCGGATTGCGTATCGTTGCATGGGGGCCTGCGGCATTCCCATCGACTGGGGAGCCGGGGCCTGGATGGCATCACTGCCGGGCAGGCGCTTGACCAACCGGAGCTCCTTCCCGTCTTTCCCCTGATTGATCCAGCGCACCGCATCAACCGCGTGGTGGATAAGCTTGAGTCCCAACCCGAGGCCTTCCGTTGCCCCCCCGGCAGTTTCAAACCTCGCCTTTTCGATTTTGGCCGGATCGAATGGCAAGCCTTCGTCACCAAAAGCAAGCCTGAGTTCACCGGCGGCAATTTCGCCATGCAGGAAGACGCCGCCATTGGTGCCGTCTGGATAGGCGTGCTCGCGAATGTTCAAGAAGGCCTCTTCTGTCGCCAGTTCAAGCGCGAGTATGTCTCGTCCGGATAAGCCTCCAATCTCTGCCAATATCCTCACGCTGTCTTGAAGCAGAGGCAGAAACCGGCTGTCCGTTGTAACATGCAGTTTCGTCTTGAGGGTGGGCGTCATCGGGACCTTCCAACGTGGATGGGCGTTCTCTTCGCGCTCGCATTGAAACCATCGTGCAAGGAACGAGGGAAACGTATTAAACGATGCCATTTAATTCAAGCCCTTCAGGAGCTGCGCAGGCCTTTGCCGGGGTGCGTCCTTGGGCATATCCTCCCCCGTGGGGACGCCAGGAGCCTGCTGTGACTGTCGCAATACGCACAAGCCGCGTTGCCTTGCTTTGCCGTCCCAAAGCGCTCACAAGACGCCGGTTGCCGCCCCTGCCGCCCGTATCCCCGACACCAAAGGAGTACGACACTGCGCCAGGGGCTGTCCGGCAGCCCTTGGCGAAGCACCACCACCCCACTTCCCTCCTGCATACCCAGCCTTGCATTTTCGGACGTTATCCAGCACAGCAGGCGAAACGAATTTCCGGGTAAGTCAAAGTTTGCGGCTGTGATCCATTGGGGTCGCAGTCCCGATGGTCTTCCCCCTCGCTTGGAGCGCTTCCCGGCAAGCCGGCCTTGCCCTGGCCTCGGCCAGGGCCACCGAGGCCAGGGCAAGGCCGGGAAGCACCCGGCAACATCCGCAGCCCCTTGGCCGTGACGCCGGGGCGCGGAAAACCGAATAGGCGGCTGTACGACGGAGCGAACAAGAGCATGGAATATGATGCCGACCTCCTGAAGGAATTTTTGCTGGCGCTAGGCAGCGCCCCTGGCACGGTCGCCGGACTGGACCCTGCCGTGGCGCTGGGGGATCAGGGTGTTTCCCCGGCGGCCCTGGCCGCCCTGCCCGGCCGCCTGGCCGAGGCCCTGGGCGCGCCTGCGCCCGGTTCGCACCTTGTCAAACAGGGGTCCCTTGACGACTGGTGCGCTTTTTTGCGCGACAATCTCGATGATGCCACCGTCAAACGGGCCGCCGTCGCCCGGATCGTGGCCGCAAAACAGCCCCTGCCGCCGAACCAGGCGTATGTGCTCGACCGGATGCGGCCCGAGGACGCCTCCGGGGTGGCCCGGATATTTCACGACATCTACGGCGACAAGTATCCTGTCGTGGACTACTTCGTCCCGGAACAACTGACGGTACTGAACCGGCGCAACGCGGTCCTGACCATGGTGGCCCGTCTGCCCTCCGGCGCAATAGCCGGCACCGGTGCCTATTACCGCAGTTCGCCGCCCAACCCCGCCGTCTACGAGCAGGGCCAGCTCCTGGTCGCCGCAGAGTACCGCAATACGTCCCTGGCCTTTCGCATCCTCAAGCGACTCGAGGACCACTCCCACACCACAGCCTTTGCCGAAGCCATTTTCGGCGAGGCCGTGTGCAACCATCTGGTCACGCAAAAGGCCGCCGTACTCTACAACTACACGGCCTGCGGCCTGGAACTCTCGCTCATGCCCTCCGGCGCCTACGAAAAGGAAGGGGCTTCGGGACGCGTGAGTTGCCTGCTCAACTTCCGGGTGGCCAGAGACCGGCCCCAGCCGCTTTTTCTTCCCGAGTCCTACCGCCCGGTGCTGGAGCACATTCTGGCCGGGTTTACCCTTGAGCGCGACATCCGCTATGCTGTCCTTGACGCCCCGGAACCGGCCCACACCGTCCTGGATGCGCGGGTCTTTGATTTTGCCCAGGTTGAGCGGGTGCAGGTGGCGGCCATTGGCCGGGATTTTGAGCAACACGTGGACGACATGGTCAAACGGGCCGGCAGCCAGGGGCTGGCCGTCATCCAGGTGTACCTAAGCGCGGCCGCGCCCGGCGTGGCCTTTGCAACCGAGATCTTAAACCGCCACGGCTTTATTTTCGGCAGCTTCGCGCCGCTGTGGTTTGGCCCGGACGCCCTCATGCTGCAATGGCTGGCCGAAGAACCGGACTTTGCAGCCATAAAGCTCCACACCGACCAGGCCCGGATTCTCCTTGGCCATATCGAGGCCGATTGGCAGTTGCACCAGGGACGGCGTCACCATGCCGGATAACCTCTCCCCCCGCGCCGATGCCCTGGCCAAGGCCACCGGAACCGAACGCTACAGCGCCGACGAAACGCCTCCGGGTTGTCTGTGGGCCGGAGTCCGGCGGGCGGGTATTCCCCACGGCCTGATCACCGGGCTGGATGTGGCTGCTGCCCGGAGCCTGCCCGGCGTGGCCGCGGTCCTGACCCGGGCCGATGTGCCCGGAACCAACCGCCAGGGCATCGTCCACAAGGACCAGCCAGTGCTGTGCGGCCGGCATGTGCGCCACTGCGGCGACGCCGTGGCCCTGGTGGTGGCCGAGAGCCGCGACGCCCTGGCCGAAGCCCTCTCGCGCATCCAGGTGGAATGCACCCCGCTCCCCGGCGTGTTTGATCCCGAGGCCGCGCTGTTGCCCGATGCCCCGGCCGTCCATCCCGGCCGCGAGGGCGGCAACCGCCTGGCCTACGGGCTGGTGGAAAAAGGCGACGCCCCGGGGGAATTCGCGGCCGCGTCGGACGACGACGTGCTCGTTGCCGGCGAATTCCACACGCCCTTGCAGGACCATGTCTTTCTGGAACCGCCAAACGGCCTGGCCCGGCTGACCCCGGCCGGCCTGCTGGACATGGTCGTCTCCACCCAGGCCCCCTTCCGCGACCGCTTCGAGATCGCCCATGCCCTGGGCCTCGACCCCATGAAAATCCGCATCCGCGCGCCCTATCTCGGCGGCGGTTTCGGCGGCAAGGACGGGGCCACGGTCCAGTGTCTGCTGGCCCTGGCCGCCCTGGCCGTGCCGGGGCGCTTCATCAAGATGGCCTGGAGCCGCGAGGAGACGTTTCTGGCCGGCTACAAGCGCCATGCCGCAACCGTGCGCCTGAAGCTTCTGGCCAAACGCGACGGCACCCTTCGCGCCCTGGCCGGCACCATGCTTTTCGACGCCGGCCCCTACGCCCACTTAAGCGGCGAGATCATGGCCCTTGGCATGGAACATGCCGGCGGCCCCTACCGCATTCCCCACACCCGGGTCGAAGGCTCCTGCGCCTACACCAACAACCCCGTGGGCGGCGCATTTCGCGGCTTTGGCGTGGTCCAGGCCGGCTTTGCCACCGAACGACTCATGGATGCCCTGGCTGTGCGCCTTGGCCGCGACCCGGCCGGACTGCGCCGACAAAACGCCCTGAAGCCGGGGGAACACAACTGTGTCGGCGTCATGGCCGAAGCCGGGACCGACACGGCCGCCTGCCTGGACGCCGTCATGGCCCATCCCGCCTGGACCGGACGCGAGGCCTGGAAACAGGCGGCCCCGGCCTTTACCCGGCGCGGCACCGGCCTGGTCGCCATCCAAAACGCCATGGGCTACGGCCGGGGCCTGCCCGATGCTGCCGCCGCCAAGCTGGAGCTGACCCGCCAGGGCACCTTTCGCCTCTACAATTCCGTGCCGGACATGGGCCAAGGCAACGCCTCGGCCTTCGTGGCCATGGCCGCCAGGGCCCTGGGCCAGCCGCCGCAAGCCGTCAGCTGCGTCCAGCCCGACACCCGCATCTGTCCCCCGGCCGGTTCGTCGTCCGCCAGCCGCACCACCTACACCTTTGGCAACGCCCTGTTGCGGGCCTGCCGGGCCATGCGGGACAAGCTGCTGGCCCGCGGTGCCCTGGCCCTTTTGTGCGACACGCCCGAACGGCTGGAACTGATCCCCGGAGCCGTGTCCGATCCGGTGACCGGGCGCTCGGTGCCCCTGGCCCGCATCGGCATGATGCTGTGCCGCGACGACCGCATCTGCGTCGACCAGTACATCATGCCCGTGGTGGACCATCCGCCGGATACCGGCCGGGAGTTCAAACTGGGCTTCCCCCACCGCTTTTATTCCTACGGGGCCTGCCTGTGCGCCGTGGAAGTGGACACCCTGACCGGCACGGTGCGTCTGGTTAAGTGCCTGCTCTCGGTGGCCTGCGGCCGGGTGTTTTCCCTGTCGGGCGTCGAGCAGCAGCTCCAGGGAGCCGCCGCCCAGGGGGCGGGGCTGGCCCTTTTTGAGGATATCGGCCTCACCCGCGGACGGATGCGGGCGGGTGACCTGAGTACCTATCTGATCCCGACCGCCCTTGATCTGCCGGACATCGAATGCCTGGCCCTGGACGACGACGAACCAAGCGGCCCCCTGGGGCTCAAGGGCATGGGCGAAATCGGCATCCACGGCCCGGGACCGGCCGTGGCCCAGGCCCTGTACGACGCAACCGGCCTCTGGGTGCGGCACCTGCCCGTCTCGCCCCGGGAAGTGCTTGAGGCCATGGGAGGCCCCTTGTCATGAGCGAGCGCATGGAGCTGTCCTTTACCCTCAATGGCGCGCCGGTCTGCCTGACCACCGAACCCGGCCGGCGGGCGCTTGATCTGCTGCGGGAGGAGTTCGGGCTGACCGCTGCCAAGGAAGGCTGCGGTTTGGGCGAGTGCGGGGCCTGTTCGGTCCTCGTCGACGGTGAGCTGAAACTGTCCTGCCTGCTGCTTGCCGCCCAGTTGGCCGGCCGCAGCGTGGTCACGGCCGAGGGCCTGGGCACGCCCGACGCCCCCCACCCCATCCAGTCGGCCTTTGCCGACTGCGGCGCGGTGCAGTGCGGCTACTGCACCCCGGGCATGACCCTGGCCACGTCTGCCCTTCTGGCCCAAAATCCCGATCCTGACCGGGACGCGGCCCGCGTCGCCCTTTCCGGCAACCTGTGCCGCTGCACCGGATACGTGAAAATCGTGGACGCGGTCCTGGCCGCCGGCGCGGCGCTGCGTGGGGAAAAGCCATGATCCGCCGGGTGTTTCGACCAACGGACCTGGCCCGATTGTGGCCGCTTCTGGCCGATGGGGCCCTGGCCATGGCCGGCGGCACGGACCTGCTGGTGCGCCGTCGGGGACAGGCGGCCGTGGATGTGGCCCTGCTGGAAGGGATCGGCGAACTGGCCGAAATTGCTGCAATGAGGACCGGGCTGGTGCGCCTTGGGGCCATGGCCAGCCACAGCGCCCTGGCCGCCAGCCGGCTGGTGACGGCTCGGCTGCCGGTGCTGGCCCGGGCGCTCCTGGCCCTTGGCTCGCCGCAGATCCGGGCCATGGGCACGCTTGGCGGCAATATCGCCACAGCCTCCCCGGCCGGCGACAGCCTGCCGCCGCTCTATGCCCTGGACGCCCTGGTCGAGCTGGCTTCACGCCACGGCCGGCGGCGCGTGCCCCTGGCCGAAGTGATCCTTGGGCCGAGCCGGACGGCGCTTTCTCCGGGCGAGATCATTGCCGCCGTCCTGGTCCGTCCGCCGGTTTCAGGCAGCCTGCAGCATTTTGAAAAGGTCGGCCGCCGCAGCGCCCTGGCCATTGCCGTGGCCAGTCTGGCCGCGGTCATCGAGACCGATGCCGCAGGCCGGGTGGCAAGCGCCCGGCTGGCCGTGGGCAGCCTCGGGCCGACCGTCCTGCGCTGCCCGGCTGCCGAGGCAGCCCTTGCGGGGCAAAGGCTCACGCCTGACGTTTTGCAACAAGCGGCCGGGCACATCCGCGCCGCTGTCTCGCCCATCGACGACATCCGGGCCACGGCCGCCTACCGCCGGCAGGTGGCCGGCAACCTGCTGCTGCGGCTGGCCGCCGGGGAGTGAGAGGGAAAAGAAGAGGGGGAGTGCCTCCGGCGGCCAAAGGCAGTGCCCTTTGGAAACCCACCCGGGGTAAGTTGATTGTACCGGAGGCCTGAGGCCCCGGACCCCCCACAGGGGAAGAGGGGGAAACGGGGAGGTTGCGGTTGCGCCGTGCCGCAGCGGCAGGGCTAAGCCTGCCGTCGGCGGGCCAGCGGCAGGATGCAAAGCCCCGAAGCCACGGCACAGACGGCACAAAGCCAAAAGAGCTTGGGATAGCCGCCCCCGGCCGCCAGCAACATCCCCCCGGCCATGGGCCCGGCCACATAGCCTGCGTCCATCATAAACAGCATCAGGTTCATGTTGACCCCGCGCAGATGGGCCGGAGAATGGCCGAACATGACCGCGTTTAAAAGCGGCATGGCCACGCCCAGACACAACCCGTAGCCGCCGGCCAGGAGCAGAAACCGTGTGACGCCCGTTGTCGCGGCAAAGCCGGCCATGGCCCCGGCCAGCCCGAACAGGGCGGCCAGGAGCAGGATTTCCTTGGGCAGCCGATCGTAAAACGCCCCGCCCGCCACCCGCACCGCCATGGACGCGGCGGTTGAGACGGTGAAAAAAAGGCCCGGATCAGCCAGCCCCAGCCCCAGGGCAAAGGGTTTCATGAAAAAGAAGATGAGGGTGGTGCTCAAAAAACGAACAGATTGGCCAGTAAAATAAGCCGCACCGCCGGCAGGGCCAGATCCTGGCGCAGGTCGGCCAAACTTGGCCGGCCCGTGCCCGAGACCCCGGCCATGGCCCGACGCCCCAGGCGCCGGCCAAGGGGCACAAGCAAGGCCAATCCGGGCACAACCAGCAGCGAACAGGCTGCATAGGCCCTGTCCTCGCTCCCCAGGCGGGGCAGCAGCCATTCGGTCAGGGGCGGCATGACGGCATAGGGAACAAGGGCCGACAGGGAAAAATAGCCAAAGGCCCGGCCGGCGATCTTCGGGGGGATGACCCGCGAGAGCAGCACGATGACCGCGCTGACCAGACACACAAAGGCCAGCCCGTGGAAAAGCCGCACCCCCAGAATCGGGCCCACGCCCCGGGCGAACTGGTAGCAGCAAAGGGCCGCGCCCATGGCGAGAAGGGCTGACCGGGCCACGGCCAGGGCGTTTCGCGGCGTGACCAGGACCGAGAGAAACGGCCGCAGGCAAAAGGCGGCCAACGGTTCCGCGCCAAGAAGCAGGCCGCGCCAGGCCGGGTCGATGCCCAGGCGCTCCAGATAGCTGGCAAAGCCGTAGAAGATGGCGATATTGCAAAAGCCAAAGGTCGCGGCCAGGGTCAGCACGGTGAAATCGTAGCTGAAAAGCCGCTCGGCCGGCGCTGTTGCGGCCCTGGTCATGGCTTGTCCAAGACCTTGCGAAAGGCCCGGGCAAAGGCCTCCATGGCCGGCTCGCGGGCCAGGGTGACGCGAATCCAGTTGGGAAAACGAAAGCTCGTCATGGTGCGCACCATCACCCCCTCGCGCATGAGCCGGCGATAGAGCAGCGTGTCGGAAACCGGCGTGCGGACCATGATGTAGTTGCCTGCGCCGCTGACCTGCTCGAGCCCCATCGCGGCAAACAGGCCGCCCAGGAAGCCCCGGGCCTCGCCCACCATGCGCCGGGTGGCGGCAATGTGTTCGGCGTCGTCGGCCAGGGCGGCGGTGGCGGCCATCTGGCCCAGGGCGTTGACCGAATAGGCGATCTGGGTGCGCCGCACGATGTCCACGGCCGCCAGGGAGCCGCACAGGTAGCCGACCCGCAGCCCGGCCAGACCGTACATCTTGGAAAACGTGCGAAAGACCAGCACATTGGCATGGCGCTCCAGGACCTCCATGCCGTCCGGGAAGTCCGGATCGTCGATGAATTCGCAGTACGCCTCGTCGAGCACCACCACGGCCCGGCCGTCCAGGGCGGTCAGAAACGCCTCCAGGGTCTGCCGGTTCCACCACGACCCGGTGGGGTTGTTGGGATTACAGACAAAGATGATTTTCGCCCGCCCGGTTGCGGCCGCAAGCATGGCCCCGGGGTCCAGGGCGTGGTCGCGAAGCGGCACCAGCCGGGGTTCGATGCCGGTGAAGCGGGCCACCCACTCGTAAACGGCAAAGGTCTTGTCCACCGTGACAATGGCGTCGCCCTGGGCGCAAAAGGCCCGCACCACCGAGCCGATACCCTCGCACGAGCCGTTGCCGACCAGAAACTGGTCCGGGCTCTTGCCGAATCGGGCCGCCAGGGCCAGACGCAGATCGTAGGCGTCGCCGTTGGGATAGATGGCGGCGCGCTCCGGGGCGTAGGCGGCCACGGCCTGCCGGGCCAGGGGCGGCGGCCCCAGGGCGTTTTCGTTGTTGTTTAACCGGTACAGATGCGACACGCCGTACTGGCGCATGAGCACCGGGTCGGGCCGGCTTGGCGTATAGCTTTCAAATTCCCGGACATGGTCGGGAACGAGATCAATGAGACTTGCCATGCTGCCACACGACCAGATCGCCGCGTCCGCCATGGGGCAGGACGACGTTTGGCGTAAAGCCCGCCCGCAACAGGTCGTCGGCCAGGGCCGCCTCCCAGGGACGGGAAAGGTCCATGTAATAGAGAATGTTTACAATCCCCTTGTCCCGCAGGGCGCAGACATGGGCGGCCAGATTGTCGGCCATGTCCTCGCCGTCGAGAAACGGCCGCAGCTCGCCCAGGTCCCGGTTGCGATCCAGGGTGCAGCCCAAAAGCGAGGCCCGGCGCTCACGCCCCTTTGACGCTTCGACCGGCAGGATCTCCCGGGGCATGGCCAGCCGGTCGTAGGTGTCGCGCAAAAAATCGACCAGCGCCGGCCGGCTCCAGACCGCCATGCCGGCGTCCTCGCGCAGATGGCGGAAAAGGACCGGCTCGGGGCAGCACGCCCCGTCGCGGTACAAGTCCAGGCAGCCCAGGGACTCGAAGGCCTCGGCCGGCACATCGCTTGTGGCCCGGAAGCTCAGGACGATTTCGTATTTTCCCCGGCCAACGGCCCCTATGAAGCCGTCGACCAGCAGCCCGGCCACTGCCCCGGCCTCGTCCGGCGGGACAAAGACAAAAGGACCGGAGAAAAACAGCGCCCGCTCGCTGCACGGGCTCCAGGGGAGCAGACCGGCCAGCTGTCCGGCGGCGTCATAGGCGGCCACGCAGGCAATCTGCCCGTCCTCGACCCGGTCGGCAAATTTGCCGGGCGTGCGGAAACTCTGCGGGCAGTGCCAGACCGGATAGACGGCCAGGGCCAGGGCCGCGCCATGGGCCAGTTGGGCCGGGTCCAGGCAGGGCCGGACCGTATACGGCCCGTGGAGCCCCGCCGGTACCCTGACCGCCGGAGCCGGGGCATAGGCCCGGTCCACCTCGGCTTCGAGGAAAAAGCTCTTCTCGCCCTTGTGGTCCAGATGAAAACGGTCTGCCGCTTTCCCGGCCAACAGCAAGCCCAGGTCGTGGGACGGTTCGCCATCGGCGCAGGCGGCAATGCCGGCCGTCACGTTGAGCGCCCCCAGGGCCAGACTCGTGGCCGTAAAGGCAAAGGCCAGGCGCAGCACATGCCGCTTGCCGGTAAAGACCACCCGAAGGGGCTTGTCGCCTTCGGCCAGCCCGACCAGACACAGGAAAAATTCCTCAACGGTCAGTTGGAAGCGCAGGCTTTCCCGCTGGCCAAAGCCCTTGCGCGCCGCCAGGGTTTCGGCCGCTGCCGTCAGGAGCCGGGCAAAGGCAATATCCGGCGGTATTTCCATTGTGACGAGAAGATCATCGGTCATGGGCGCTCCGGATGCGGATTGCGACAACAGCCGAATGATGGCGATTATCGTTAGAAATCAAATTATAATGCTGACTACAACCAAATACAACAAGGGAAATGGAACTCGGCCCGGCCGGCCGAGGTTGTCCCGAACCGGAAAACGGGCAATACAGAATCTCCGGGGCAAAAAACGGCGTCTGCCCCGGGCAACACACCGGGGAGGCCGTTTTGCCTTACTCATGTTGCGGCTTGGTCGAGACTGCGCTCTTTGGAGGGAGTATTCACATGCGAAGCAGCATTACGGAGGTCATCCGGGAAATGGTGCAGGGGTCTGGAAAACCGGCCAAGGCGCTGGCCAGGGAACTGGACAAACCCTACTCCACGTTCATGCGGGAGTTGCAAAGCAGCGACAGGAACGCAAAATTCGGGGTGGAGATGCTGCTGCCGCTCATGCAGGCCTGCGCCTCGATCATGCCCCTGCGCTATCTGGCCTCCCGCATGGGCTGCCGGGTTGTTTCGCTGGAGAGCGGTTCCCCGGAAAAATCCTCGATCCACGAGGAGCTGCTCGACTCCTATGACGCCATCGCCCACTACCATCGGGCCATCCGCAGCCAGGAACCGCTCGAACGGGTGGCCGAACTGCGGGAGCAGGTGATCCGGCAGGTGCAGAAGGATTTTGTCGCCTACCGCCAGGAAATCGCCGCGCCGCAAGCCTAGGCGGGCCCGGCCGATCTTCACAGGATCGTTACCTTCGGGTGTCATGCTCGTCCCGGCCACAACCACCCGAAATCACCAACGCCCAGTGTGGGACCCCGGAAAACATGATCACGATTCATAAGAACAAAAGCGCAGCGACGAACGGACCCGAAGATGCCACCGGCTACACCTGGATCAATCTGGTCGATCCCAGGCCCGAGGAAATCGGGCAGGCCCTGGCCATGGGGTCCCTTGGCGGTGAATTTATCGAACACGCCCTGGATCAGCACGAATGCCCGCGCATCGAATTCGACGATGAGAGCACCATCGTGGTCATCCGCGCCCCCTGCATCGAGGTGCGCCAGGGGGAACAGCGCCGCTCCACCGTCCCCATCGGCATCATCCTGGCCAAATCGGTCATGACCACCATCTGCCGGGTCGACGACGCAGCCATCCAAAGCCGCCTGCATACCTGCGTCCAGGCCGCCTGCCTGACCCGGATCGAGCCGCAGCTGTGCCAGATCGTCAAGGAAATATCCCTGTTGTTCATGCGCTATCTCAAAGAAATTTCAGCAGAAATCCAGGAACTGGAACACGATCTGGCCGATACCCGTTCCAACGAAGACCTGAAACTGCTGCTCAACCTGCAAAAAACCGTCACCTACTTCCATTCCGCCCTCAAGACCAACGACTTCATCATCGACCGGATCATGCGCCGGGGCCTCAACATCGGCACCGGGACCAAGCTCTCCTTTACCGAAGACGAGGTGGACGGCCTCGACGACGCCCTGACCGAGACACGCCAGGGCATTTACATGTCGAAAATTTTTACGGAAGTCCTGACCTCCATAGCCAACGTCTATTCCTCCATCATCTCAAACAGCGTCAACCAGATCATGAAGGTCCTGACCTCACTGACCGTCATTATCATGATCCCCACCTTCATCACGAGCTTTTACGGCATGAACATCGAACTGCCCTTCCAGCACGACGCCACGGCCATCTCCATCGTCTCCGGCATCGGCGTCGTCACCACGGCAGCCATCATCCTCATCATGAAGCTGCGAAAGATCCTTTAGTGCGGGAAAGGGGGAATGCCTCCGGCGGCCGGGGGGATGATCCCCCCGGACCCCTGCAACGGGAGACGTTTTTCAAGGTTTTTTGGGCACTGGCCGGAGCCACCGTGGCAGCGGCGGCCGATGGGGCCGGCACCATTGCGGTGTACTCAAAAACTGCTGTATATAAGCCTCAAGGAAAAAAAAATGAAACGACTCATTGTCGGCATTTCCGGTGCCAGCGGCGTGGTCTACGGCATCCGGCTGCTCGAAGTCCTGCGCCATATCGCGGACGTGGAAACCCACTGCATCATCAGTTCCGGCGCGGCCGTGACCTTGGCCCTGGAAACGAAATACACCGTGGACGAGGTGCTCGCCCTGGCCGATGTGGTCCACGACCACGGCAATCTGGCCGCAGCCATCTCGTCCGGCTCCTTTCCCGTGTGCGGCATGGTGGTCATCCCCTGCTCCATGAAGAGTCTGGCCCAGATCGCCCTGTCCTTAAACGACAACCTGCTCACAAGAGCCGCCGACGTGACGCTTAAGGAACGGCGCAAGCTGGTGGTCGTCCCCCGCGAGACGCCGCTGCATCTCGGGCACTTGCGCCACATGGTGGCCCTGGCCGAGATGGGGGCCGTCATCCTGCCGCCGGCCCCGTCGTTTTACCATGCGCCCAAGACCATAATGGACGTGGTGGACCAGACGGTCGGCAAGGTGCTCGACCAGTTCGAGATCAGCCACGAGCTGTTCCGGCGCTGGGACGGTCATGGAGCCTGAGGCCGTCGAAGCGGCCATACACCGGCTGCTGGCCGAGACAACGGCCATGACGCTCGCCACCTCGGGCAGCGCCGGACCGGACGACGCGCTCCCCTGGGCCTCGACGGTCTACTTCGCCCCCAACGGCTACGATCTGGTCTTTTTGTCTTCGCCGACCTCCCGGCACGGGAGCAATCTGGCCGCCAACCCGGCCTGCGCCGCTGCAGTCTCTCCCGAGACCGCCTCCTGGCGCGACATCCGGGGCCTGCAACTGGAAGGCCGGGCCGCCGTTGTGACCGGTCTGGCGGCCAAGGCGCGGGCCATGGCCGCCTATTGCGCCAAGTTCCCCTTTGTCGAGGCTCTGCTGGCCGATCCGGGCGAGGCCGCCCGACGCCTGGGCAAAGTCTCGGCCCATGTGTTGCGTCCGACCGCCATCCGCTACCTCGACAACACCCTCGGTTTCGGCACGCGCTGGCTCCTGCGTCTGGAAGACGGCCGGCCGGTCGGGCCGCCCGAACGCGAAAACACGGACTGAGGCCGGCCGCAGTTGCAGCCGCCGGGCGCAACCCCAACCCCCAAGGAGTCCTTTGTGGCCGCCATCGACCTGAGTATCTTTGATCTGCTCAAAATCGGTCCCGGCCCGTCCAGTTCGCACACCATGGGTCCCATGCACGCCGGCTGCAATTTCCGCCGGCTCCTGGCCGGGCTGCCGGCCGAGACCCTGGCCGCCGCGACACGCCTTGAAGTCGTGCTCTACGGCAGCCTCTCGGCCACCGGCCACGGCCACGGCACCGACCGGGCCGTCCTGGCCGGCCTGCTCGGGCAGGAGCCGGCCCACTGTCCGCCGGACTTTCTCGACGAACTGGCCCGCACCCCGGGCCTGCGCCACACCCTGGGCCTTGGCCCGCCCGGCCTGACCCTTGGCCTTGACGATGTGGTCTTCGGACCGGTTGTCCATCCCTTCCCCAGCAACAACACCCTGGTCATCCGCCTGCTCGGCCCGGCAGGGACGGCCCTGCCCCTGGCCGAGCGGGAATACGCCTCGGTCGGCGGCGGCTTTCTCCACTACCCGGGCCAGCCGGCCCTGGTACGCGGCGCACCGGTCCATACCTACGAGACCATGGCCGACCTGCGCCGGCTCGTTGGCCGAAAGGGCATAGAACTGCCCGACATCATGCTGGAAAACGAGATGGCCATAACCGGCGCGAGCGAAGCGGCCGTCCTGGCCGGGCTCGACGCGGTGCTTTCGGCCATGGACGCAGCGGTCACAGCCGGCCTTGCGGCCGAGGGGCTGCTGCCGGGGCCGCTTGGGCTGTCGCGCAAGGCCCGGCGCATTTACCAGCGCAGCCTGTCCAAGCGCCAGCCCCACGAAAACGTCCTGGCCCTGCTTTGCGCCTTTGCCTTTGCCGCAGCCGAGGAAAACGCCGCAGGGCACAGCATCGTCACCGCGCCCACCTGCGGTTCGGCCGGCATCATCCCGGCCACGGCCCGGTTCCTGCGCCAGCGCCAGAGCGTTGCCGAGCAGACCATCCGGGAGGGCCTGCTCGCGGCAGCGGCCGTGGGCTTTCTGGCCAAGCACAACGCCACCATTGCCGGAGCCGAGGGCGGCTGCCAGGCCGAGATCGGCGTGGCCTCGGCCATGGCTGCGGCCATGCTGGCCCAGGCAGCCGGCTATGGCCTGCACGTGGTGGAAAACGCCGCCGAGACGGCCCTTGAGCACCACCTGGGCATGACCTGCGATCCGGTCGGCGGCTTTGTCCAGATTCCCTGCATCGAGCGCAACGCCATGGGCGTGGTCAAGGCCTACACGGCGTATCTCATTGCCGCCGCGGAAACCCCGGACCACCACAAGGTCGGCCTTGACCAGGCCATCGCAGCCATGGAAGCCACCGGCCGGGACATGCACTGCAAGTACAAAGAGACCGCCCTGGGCGGACTGGCCGTCAGCGTCCCCAATTGCTGAACGCATTTCCCCAACGTTCCCCTTTGCAGGGGTCCGGGGGGATCATCCCCCCGGCCGCCGGAGCAACGGTGGTTCCTGTCAAGCTGGCACTGCACATTGCTCGACCGACGGGATTTTTCCCGCCTCTCCTCCACCGCCGCGGCAACGCCGCTCCCCTATACCCTTTGCCTCCAGGTGGGATTCCAAAGGGCTCAGCCCTTTGGCCGCCGGAGGCGCTCTTTCTC
>NZ_MLBG01000007.1 GCF_001936595.1 Desulfovibrio sp. DV | reverse complement strand
CCAGGCCCTTGCCGTCCTGGCCGAGCACAACGACATCCGGCTGGTCATCACCGACTACAACATGCCAAACCTCGACGGGTTCGGGCTGATTGAGGAGATTCGGGCCGGCAAACCCAAGGATCAAGTGGCCATCATCGGCGTCTCGGCCGAGGGTGGCGGCCAGACCGTACGGTTTCTCAAGGTCGGGGCCAACGATTTCCTGGTCAAGCCCGTGGAAGTCGAGGAGTTCACCTGCCGGGTGCACATGCAGCTCGACATCCTCGATCTGGTCGCCCATTGCCGGGAGTTGGTCGCGAAAGCCAACGCATAGCCATGGCCTTTGCATCCGTTGCCGGTTTTTCGTTGCGACGCGGGCTGGCCATCCTGGCCTGCGCGGCAACGCTTGGTGCGGCCGGGTTTCTGGCCGCCAGATACGCCCGCCTGCCCTTTCCCCTGTCCGCGCTCACTCCGCCCCCGTCCACGGTGGTTGCGGCCCGTAACGGCCAGCCCCTGCGCCTGTTTCTGGCCCCGGACCAGGCCTGGCGCTTTCCGGTGCGCCTTTCCGGCGTGGCCCCCATCCTGCCGCAGCTGGTCCTGGCCGCCGAGGACCGCCATTTCCACCGCCACCCCGGGGTCAATCCCCTGGCTCTGCTACGGGCTGCGGCAACCAATCTCGCGGCCGGACGGGTGGTTTCCGGCGGCTCGACCATCACCATGCAGTTGGCCCGGCTGGCCCGGCCCCGGGAACGCACCCTGGCCGCCAAGTTCGACGAGGCGCTGGCCGCCCTGGCCCTGGAACGCCGGCTCTCCAAGGACGCCATCCTGGAGCGCTACCTCAACATGGCCCCCTATGGCGGCAATATCGTGGGTGTTGGCGCGGCCAGCACGCTCTATTTCGGCAAAACGCCCGACCGGCTGTCCCTGGCCGAAGCAGCGCTTTTAACCGTCCTGCCCCGCTCGCCCCTGCGCCTGGACCCGGTGCGCCACCCCGAGGCGGCCAGGGCCGCCCGCAACCGGCTGCTGGCCGCCCTGGCCCGCTCCGGGATCGTGGCCGACGCGGCGGCCCGGGAGGCGGCCGAGGCGCCCGTACCCCGGGCCCTTGTGCGCCAGCCCTTTGACGCGCCCCATTTCAGCCAGCTGGCCCGTGAGCTTGGCGGCAATGCCCCGCGCATCGACACGACCCTGGACCCGGGCGCGCAAAAGAGCGCCACGGATATCCTGCGTTCCCGGTCGCGCTGGCTGGCCGGCCAGGGCATCGGCAGCGTGGCCGCCGTGGTCCTCGATCCGGCCAGCCGCGAGGTCCGGGCCATGGTCGGCGGCACGGACTGGTTTGGCGATGCCCGCTTCGGCCAGATAAACGGCGCAACCATCCGCCGTTCCCCGGGCTCGACGCTCAAGCCCTTTCTCTATGCCATGGCCATGGACCAGGGGCTGGTCTTTCCCCAGAGCCAGATGCTCGATATCCCAACCAGTTTTGCCGGCTATATTCCGAAAAACTATGACGGGCTTTTCCTGGGCCGGGTCAGCGCCGAACAGGCGCTTATCACCTCGCGCAACGTTCCGGCGGTGCGGCTTTTAAACGAGGTCGGACCGGCCCCGTTTCTGGAGCTGCTGCGCCGGGGGGGCCTGACCAGCCTGGATAAGCCGGCGGCCCATTACGGCCTGTCGCTGATCCTTGGCGGCGGCGAGACCACGCTGTTGTCCCTGACCAACTGCTACGCCGCCCTGGCCGACGACGGCCGTGCCCTGCCCCCGGCCATCCTGGCCAAGCACCCGGCCGTCCGTGGCGAACGGCTCTTTTCGCCCGAAGCCTGCGCCCTGGTGACGGACATTCTCACCCGACTCGAACGCCCGGACCTGCCCACCTCCTGGGAACGCGCCCTGGCCGTGCCGTCGGTGGCCTGGAAGACCGGCACCTCCTTTGGCCATCGCGACGCCTGGGCCGTGGGTATCAGCGCCGAGCACGTCATTGGCGTGTGGGTCGGCAACATGGACGGCACGCCCATTGCCGGCATTTCCGGCGCGGTCCATGCCGGACCGATTCTCTTTGAGCTGTTTCGGGCCCTGGAGCCGCGCGGTTCCAGGCCTGCCATTAAAAATGGCCTCAATATCGCCGAAATCGAGGTCTGCGCCGACAGCCGGCAACTGCCCGGCCCGGACTGCCCACGGCGGATCACAGCCAGGATCATCCCCGGCCGCACCCGCCTGGGGCCCTGCCCGGTCCATCGCCGGATGCTGGTGGATGCGGCCACGGGCGAGCGCCTTGGGGCCGACTGCCTGGCCGGCCGCGAGGCCAAAACCGTGGCTGTGGCCGAGTATCCGGCCGAGCTGGTAAGCTGGTGGCGCAGTTCCGGCATCCCCTTTGAAACACCCCCGCCGCCGGCTCCCGACTGCCTGGGCGCGGCCGGAGACGGGCCGCGCATCGTCTCGCCGAGCCCGGCTACGGTCTATGCCGTGCGCCCGGACATTCCGGACGAATTCCAGCAGATTGCCCTGGCCGCCGACACGGCCGCCGCCGCCAGCCGCCTGTCGTGGTACGTGGACGGCGTTCTGGCCGCCCAGGGCCCCCCCGGACAACGCCTTTTCTGGCATCCAACCCCTGGCGCGCACCGCGTGGCCGTGGCCGACGACCAGGGCCGCAGCCACGCCGTGACCGTGCACGTCGAACCGTTCGCCAAGGAGCAGCAACCATGAGCACCATTCTGGATTTTTCGATCTTCCCGCTGGATAAGGGCGAGAACCTGTCGGCCTACGTGGCCAGGGCCATCCGCATCGTGCGCGCCTCCGGCCTGCCCTACGTCTTTTCCCCCATGTCCACGAGCATCGAGGGCGAATGGGACGAAGTCCTGGCCGTGGTCACCCGCTGCAAGGATGAACTGGAAAAGGACTGCGGCCGCATCCACGTGGCCATCCGCATCGACTGGCGAAGCGGCCCGGCCGGAAGGATCACGGCCAAGATCGAGGCCGTCGAGGAAAAACTGCGCCAGGGCTGACACGAGCGGCCGGGTACGGAATTGGTGTCTGGCAAAACCGTTGCACCCGTTGCCAAGGACCGTTCCCGAAGGTACAAGGTACACCGATCACAACAATTCCCGAAGACCCGGACCGAAAGTCGGCCCGGATCTTCGGGCCACCACGCATGCACCGAAACGCCGAGGAGAGGACCATGCTCGACCAGCTCGCCCAGATCAACATGAGCATATACTTCCAGACTGTCGTCTTTATTGCCCTCATGGCGATCGTCATCCGCCTGCACTGGAAAATGGGTTCTCTCACCCATATGGCCCTGTGCGCCGTCAAATACTTCGTCTTTGTCCTTATTTTCATCTATCTGTTTCTCAACTGGGCCAGCGACGTCAATCCATCCCTTCGAAACAGCAGCATCCTCATCATGACCCTGATCAACCTCTATATGCTCTGGCAGGTCGGTATCGCCGCAGTGGAGTTGCCCTATCGCCGCGCGCTCAATAGCTGCGTCGAAGGAGTATGCACCGCGACGGATATGGAACAGGCCTTTTCCACGGGCAAGCGGTTCTATAAGGTCCGCTACTTCTTCGCCGCCCTGACCAGCGGCACGGCTCCCTGGCATTTCCTGCGCGGCATCGCGGCCGAGCGCACCCGCGACGATCTGCACCGCGTCTTTATCGGCGTCGATTCCAAGGCCTCGGTGTTTGGCTCCAAGCTCTATTACCATTTCCTGCGCAACCAGCTGGCCGCCGACAAGTCCATGCCGGCCGACAAGCGTTCCGAGCGCCTGCGCGCCGTTGACACCCTGGAGCGGGACCCGTGGCTGACGGAAAAGACCAGCGTTTTCCTCAATAACCTGCTGACCGCCCCGGAAGACCTGCTCGACGCCGGCCTCAAGGATTCGCTCATTGACGAAGGCAAGATGGTCTGATCCGCTTGTCGTCCGGCATCGGCCCTGTCCCGCCCTCATCCGGTCGGGACAGGGCCGGGACAGGGACGGGACGCCCTGATGCCTTGTTGCGAACCGCTCCCCGGCCGCCGGCCATCCGCCGGGCCCATCCGGGCACAAGGACGCCGCGCCATGATCCCTCGCCTCCTCTTCCTGCTGGCCGGCCTCCTGACGCTTTTCCCGGCCGACTGCGCCACGCTTTGGGCCGGCTGTTCGCCAGCCGCCCTGGCCATCGCCGTGGATGCCGGGCACGGCCCCAAAATCCCCGGAGCAACCAGCGCCTCGGGAGTGGCCGAATACCGCTTCAACGACCGCTTGGCCGGCAAGGTCGTGGACGCCCTCCAGGCTGCCGGTTTCCCCAAGGCCTTTCGCATCGACCCCACCGGTCTCGACCTGCCCCCGGCCGGCCGGGCCATGCGGGCCAATGCGGCCAAGGCCGGCCTTCTCATCTCCATCCATCACGACTCGGCCCAGCCGCAGTTTTTCACCAGCCGCAACGAAAACGGCAAGGCCAGGCCCTATTGCGACCTCTTTGCCGGCTATTCAATTTTCTATTCCGGCCGCAACCAGCACCCCGACGACAGCCTGGCCCTGGCCCGGCTCATCGGTCGGCAGATGCGCCGGGAGGGGTTGCCCTTTACCAGCCACCACGCCGCCGACATCCCGGGCGAGCGCCGCCCCCTGGTGGACGACCAGGTGGGCGTGTACCGCTACGACGGGCTGGCCGTGCTCCACGCCGCAGCCATGCCGGCGGTGCTGGTGGAGGCCGGGGTCATCGTCAACCGGGCCGAGGAAACGGCCCTGGCCGGCGAGGAGCGCCAGACGCAAACGGCCCGGGCGATTGCCCGGGCCGTGGTGAACTGGTGTGCGGGAATGCGCCCGTAATCAGGCGCTGGTGACGGCCAGGCGTTCCCAGGCCAGGGCCCGAGCCTTTTCGGCCAGCTGGAGCATTTCCGGCTTGGACACCTGATCGTCGGCCCCGACGGCCTCGCCCTTGTGGCGCAGGCTGTCGGTGATGAGCGAGGAGAAAAGGATCACCGGCAGCTGCTTGAGCACCGGGTCCTCCTTGACCTTTCGGGTCAGGCTGTGGCCGTCCATGGCCGGCATCTCGATGTCGGACACAAGGATATGCACAAAATCGGTGATGGGCCGATTTTCAGTGGCCGCCGCCGCCTTCCACTCCAGCAACTGATCCCAGGCAATGCGGCCGTTTATGGTGCGCGTCACCTCGAAACCGGCCTTTTCCAGCGACGTGCCGATCATGCGGCGGATGGTGGTGGAGTCGTCGGCGATAAGCGCCTTGAAGACCATGTCCTTGTCCGGCAGCTCTTTTTGCCGCTCGACAAAGGCTTCCTCGTCAAGCTCCTTGAGCGCCAGTTCCGGGTTGAGATCGGCCACGATCTTTTCCATGTCCAGAATAAAGACCACCCGGGTATCGAGCTGGACCACGCCGGTGACGGAATTGCCGGAATAGGCCTGGACCTGGATGCTCGGCGGCTCGATCTGCTCCCAGCTCAGGCGATGGATGCGGGTGACGCCGGACACCCGGAATGCGCTGACCACCCGGTTGAATTCCGTCACCACCACCTTGTCCGAGGCATTGTGCGAACGATCCTTGCCAAGCCACAGGCTTAAATCCACCAGCGGCACGACCTTGTCGCGCAAATTAAATGTCCCCAATACGCAAGGATGCGGCGTCTGCGGCATCTCCGTCACCTTGGGCAGCCGGATGATCTCCAGTACCTTGGCCACGTTGACCCCGTAGTACCCCACGTAGGTCTTGCCCGACGGCGTCGGCTCCTCCAGATAAAATTCAACGATTTCGAGTTCGTTGGTACCGGATTCAAGGAGGATGTTGGTATTGCTGCTCATGCGGCGGAACTCTCCTTCGCACTCAGGGATGGGTGGAATGGACGATCAGCGTCCCTTTGATGATGTATGCTGTTCGTTTCAAAAAAAGCAAGGACTCCGACGAAGATGCGGCTATTTGACAGCACATTTTTTTTCCGCGATAGAAGGAAGGTGGACTGCCCTTTCCTCTGTTTAGCAGCGCGTCGACGCGGGAACATGCCATGTCCAGACGTCTGTTGTGTGCCATTTTTGCTTCACTGGCCGCCATGGCCCTCCAGTCGTGGCCCGGGCCACTTTTGGCCGGTGAATCAGCCGATCCCCTGGCAGTGCTCGTATTCCATCGCCCGCCCTATTACATGCTCCACGATGGAAAGGCTGCCGGAGGCTTTCTCCTGCTGGCTGCCCTGGAAGCCTTTGAGCGGGCCGGAATCCCCGTCACGGTACGGGAAATGCCGCCGGGACGCATCGTCGCCACTGTCGCCGACGGCAAAAGCCAGGTCTGCGCCGTGGGCTGGATCAAAACCCCGGAGCGCGAGGCCTTTGCCCGCTTCAGCCTGCCGCTGTACCGCAACCAGCCGGTGGCGGTGGCCATCGGCCGCGCCGTGCCAATGGCGTCGGCCCCGCCGCCGACCCTGGTCGACCTGCTTGGCGCGGAACTGCACTGGGGGCTACGCGAGGGATTTTCCTATGGGAAGTATTTCGACAAGGCCTTTGCAGAACACCCGCCACGCTCGGTCAAGCGCTTTTCCGACACCACCCATCTGGTGGAGCTTGTCGCCCAGGGCCGCCTCGACGCCATGCTGGTCGATCCTGAAGAACTGGCCTGGATCATCAGCCAAAAGCCGGACCTTGGCGCCCACATCCGGCTGCTCCAACTGGCTGACGCGCCGCCCGGGGTTGAGCGCTCGATCATGTGCAGCACGGCCGTCCCGCCCGAAACCATGGCCCGCCTCGATGCTGCCATCACCGAATTCCTCGCCACGGACCAATACCGCGACATGACCAGCCTGACCCTGCCGCACTGAGGCCGGGGCCGGGAGTCCCGGTCAGAACTTGCGGTCAAGCAGCAGATGGGAAAAGTAGCCGAGCACCGTGGCCACATAGTAGGGAATAAACGGCTTCCAGGGCAGCCCGAGCAGGAGCATGGGAGCCAGAAGGACGGAACTGGGGATCAACAGGGCCGCCCACCAGGAATGGGTCCAGCCCCGGTGGGAGCCGATGGCCGGCAGCAGGGCGCAAAACCCCAGGACGGCCGCGTAGCGATACTGTTCGCGAAAGATGAGAAACCCGTCCACCACCAGGGCCGCGCCGTAAAAAAAACGCCGTCCCTTGGAGTCGGTGTCCACATCGGGAAACAGCCCGCCCAACACGGAAAAAAGCCCGAGGCAGATCGAGGTCTCAAATCCGGGGCGGTAAAACCCAAGCCACGACACCCCGGCCACGGCCGCACCGGTGACCGCTGCCGCACCGGCAATGTGCATCTTGTATCCCGGCATGGGGGCCTCCCTAGCATCGCCGGCCCGGTTGGGCAACCGCCGGATGCGGGCAATTGTCGTCTTGACGCGGCCTGCTTCCCCCGGCTAGGACCAGTGCTTGCCAACCCTCAAACCGGAAGCACATCATGCCCCGTATCCGTTCCCTGGCCACCCGCATCATTCCCCTGGCCCTGGCCGTCCTGCTCCTGGCCGCCGCCCGGCTCGCCGCCGCCGGCCCCGTGGTGGAGCTTTACGTCACCAGCTGGTGCCCCTACTGCACCAAGACCAAAGCCTTTTTTGACGGCAAGGGCATCGCCTATACGATGTACGACATCGACAAGGACCCGGCCGCCAACATGCGCTTCAAGCGCTACGGCGGACGCGGCGTGCCCCTGGTCATGATCGATGGCACGGCCATAGCCGGCTATTCCGTGGCGGAATTTGAAAAGGCCCTGGCCGCCCCCAAAACGGCCCCGTCCCATCCCAAAATCGCCACGCCCTAGCCGTCCGTTCCCGTTTCCTGCCGCACACTGCGCCGGGCCTTCGCACAGGCCCGGCGCTTTCCCATGGAGTTGCCATGACCAGCCTGCCCTACCGTTTCAGCCAGCGCGCCCACAACATCAAGATTTCCGCCACCAAGCTCATGCCCATGCTGGCCAGCGAAATCGGGGGCTGCGTCTCCCTTGGCCAGGGCGTGCCGTCCTTTGCCACCCCGCCCCACGTGGTCGAGGCCGTGTGCCGGGCGCTGACCGATCTGCCCTCGGCCGGCAAGTATTCGCTCCAGCCCGGAACAGTGGAACTGCGCCGGGCCGTGGCCGATCTGCTGGCGGCCGAGAAACGGCTGCTGGCCGATCCGGAACGGGAAATCGCCATCACCGTGGGCGGCATGGAGGCGCTGCTGTGCGCCGTCCTGTGCCTGTGCGAGCGCGGCGACGAGGTCATCGTGCCCGAGCCCTTTTATCCCTCCCATGTGGAGCAGGTGCTTTTGGCCGAAGCCCGTCCGGTCTTCGTTCCCCTGCGCCGCCACGACTGGAGCCTTGATCCCGAGGCCGTGGCCGCGGCCATCACCCCGCGCACCCGGGCGATCATCATCAATTCGCCGCACAACCCCACCGGTTCGGTCTTTGCCAAGGCCGACCTGCTGGCCGTGGCCGAGATTGCCCTGCACCACGGGCTCTACGTCATCTGCGACGACACCTACGACGCCCTGAGCTACGAAGAACCGGCCTTTTCCCTGGCCAGCCTGCCGCAGTTGCGCCCCTGGCTGGTGGCTGTGGGCAGCTTTTCCAAACGCTTCGCCCTGACCGGCTGGCGCGTGGGCTATGCCTTTGCCCCGGAGCCGATCATGGGCCAGATGCTCAAGGTCCACGACTGCACGGCCATTTGCGCCCCCACCCCGTCGCAGATCGCCGCCCTGGCCTCGCTGACCGGCCCCCAGCGTATCTACGCCGATTTCCTGGCCGCCCTGGCCGCCAGACGCCGGCGCATCATGGAGCGCCTCGACGCCATCCCCGGCATCACCTACAATGCCCCGGGCGGGGCCTTTTACATCATGGCCCGCTATGAACTGCCGGGCGCACCCATGGATGTGGCCACCCGGCTGATCCGAGAGGCCCGGGTGATCACTATCCCGGGCGACAGCTTCGGTCCGGGCGGGGCGCAAAGCCTGCGGCTGTCCTTTGGCGGCGACGAGGCCGAGATCGACACGGCCTGCGACCGCCTGGGCGAGTGGCTGGGCCGGCAATAAACCGGCCCACCCACCGGGCATCCCGCGCCTGTTGCCAAAACCGCCGCAAAGGACAGGACATGACCAACGGGGATGACGCCGGCATCGGCTACAGCGACGGCTCGGAAGCCTGGCTGCTCAAGTTTTTTACAGACCACACGGTCAACGAATACGAGCTCTATCCCAAGGATGCCTCCTGGGCCGTGCGCTACCATCTTTCGCCGCGCCGAAAGACCCTGCTCTCCTGGATCGATTTCGGTCCGGCCGGCCGCATCCTGGAACTCGGGGCCGGCTGCGGGGCGCTGACCGCCCATCTGGCCAGCCTGCCCCATCGCATAACAGCCGTGGAAGGCTCCCCGGACCGGGCGGCCGTCATCCGCGCCCGGTTGCCCGACGCCCCCAATCTGGAGATCATCACTGCCAACGCCGTGGGCCTGCCCTACGACGGCCTTTTTGATGTGGTGACCCTGGTTGGCGTGCTGGAATACGCCGGGGCCTTTGTGGAGGGTCCCGAACCCTACGCCCGGCTCCTGGCCGAGGCCCGGCGCTATCTCGCCCCGGACGGCTGCCTGATCCTGGCCATCGAAAACCGCCTGGGCCACAAGTATCTGGCCGGGCTGCCCGAAGACCACACCGGCCGGCCCTATGACGGCATAAACGGCTATCCCGGCCGGCCGGGAGTGCGCACCTTTGACCGGCCGGCCCTGGCCGCCATGCTGGCCCGCGCCGGCTTTGGCGCCACCCGCTGGCACTATCCCTCCCCGGACTACAAGATGCCCGACGCCGTGGTCAGCGAAGCGGCCCTTGGCCGCGACGGCTTTTCCGTCCTGCCGCTCCTGGAACTGCCCACCGCCGATCCGGGAGGCCGGGCCGTGCCGGCCTTTGGCGAACGCCAGTTCCTGCGCTCGGCCCTGTCCGGCGGCGTGGCCGGCCATTTCATGAACTCGTTTCTCGTCCTGGCAGCCAGCCGGGAGGACGCCCCCCTGCTCGCCGCCAACGCCGCAACCCTGGCCGTGGCCGTCAATGCCGACTCCTGCCCGCCGCATTTCCAGACCATGACCCGGTTTGTGGACAAGGGGGCAGGCGGCGTGGCCGTCACCCGGCGAAACCTCCACAACCTGCCGCCGCCGGCCTTTGCCGCCGGACGCCAGCAGATAAAGGCCGGCGAACCGTACCATCTCGGCTACGCCAGCTTTCTGGAAATGATCCTGGATGCGGTGGAAGACGGCGACCCGGCCCGGGCCGGCCGGCTGCTCATCGAATGGATGGAACTGGCCGCCTCCCGGGCCAGACCCGGCGACCCGGCCGCTGCGGCGGGCTTTGCCGCCTTTTGCCGCGGCCAGCTTGGGGCGGACCTCTACCCGGGGCACGAAAAGGCTCGCTGGCTGTCCGGCCGCCTCCTGGATGCCCATCCCGGCAATGTGCTGCGCCACCCGGCCACCGGCGACGTGCGCTATATCGACCTCGAATGGCAGCTGGCCTGCGACATCCCCCTGCAACTGCTCATTGACCGGGGGGTCAATC
The DNA here is from genome assembly GCF_001936595.1 of Desulfovibrio sp. DV. Taxonomy (GTDB): domain Bacteria; phylum Desulfobacterota; class Desulfovibrionia; order Desulfovibrionales; family Desulfovibrionaceae; genus Solidesulfovibrio. The sequence continues at coordinate 74,157 of NZ_MLBG01000007.1, read as the reverse complement.
TCGTCGGCCAGAAACTCCAGGCCCAGGCAAAGTACCTGGGGCTGCCCGGGACGGCCGGCCTGCCCCCGGCCATGGACCGGATGCTCGCCCGCCATCCCCTGTCGCGCCAGGCCGACACCGACTCCCTGGCCCGCTTCACCCACTGGCTTTTTGCCGCCGTGACCAATGGCAGCCTGGACCATCGCCTGCCGGACGCCGCCCCATAATTCCCTTCCCCGTCGCCGCGCAGTGGCGTACACGGGGACCGGCATCGAGCCGCTCAAGGATTATACGTCTATGATACAGCTAAACGCCCCCGCCGGGCCGCAGCCGGGCACGCGTCCGGCCCTGGCCATGATCGGGGTCAATCTCATGGTCTTTATGGCCACGCTCGATATGAGCATCGTCAACGTGGCCCTGCCCACCCTGACGGAGAGCCTGAACACGGATTTCGCCACCATCCAGTGGGTCATCCTAAGCTACGTGCTGGTCATCGCCAGCCTGCTTCTCCTGATCTCGCGCCTGGGCGATATGCGCGACAAGAAACGCATTTTCTCCACCGGACTGGTCCTTTTCATCCTGGCCTCGCTGTGCTGCGGCCTGTCCCCGTCGGTGTATTGGCTGATCGGCTTTCGGGCGCTGCAGGGCATTGGCGCAGCCATGAGCCAATCCCTAGGCATGGCCATCGTGACCCAGATCGCCCCCCCGGCCAGCCGGGGCCGGGCCTTGGGCTTTATCGGCGGCACCGTAGCCATGGGCCTCATGATCGGGCCGCCCCTTGGCGGGGTGATTATCGGTCTGGCCGGCTGGCGGGCCTTGTTTCTGCTCAACGTCCCCCTGGGCCTTCTGGCCTATGTCGCGGTGCGCCGTTACATGCCCTCGCTGCCGCCGGTGCGCCAGGGGGAGCGCTTTGACGTGCCCGGGGCGGCGCTCGCCTGCCTGACCCTGGCCTGCTACTGCCTGGGCATGACCTTCATGCAGCGAAACGGCCCGTCCGATCCCCTTGCCCTGGGACTCCTCGGCATCAGCGCCGCCGGTCTGGCCGTTTTTGTGGCGGTGGAGCGCAAGAGCCCGGCCCCCATGCTCGACCTGACGCTCTTTGCCAATCCCCTGGTGTCGCTGCCCCTGGCCATGTCGGTGCTGGTCTTCATCACCGGGGCCAGCGGCTTTATCATGCCGTTTTTCCTGCAGTCGGCCCAAGGGCACACCGTCACCGAGGTCGGGCTTTTGCTCATGATCCTGCCGGCCTCCATGGCCCTGACCGCGCCACTCTCCGGCTCCCTGGCCGACCGCTACGGCACCCGGGTCATCAGCCTCGTGGGGCTTCTCGTACTCCTTGGCGGCTGTCTGGCCCTGGGGACGCTGACCGAACACACGCCCTGGTGGGGCTATCTGCTGCGTTCCATGCCGGTCGGCCTTGGCATCGGCATTTTCCAGGCCCCGAATAATTCCACCATCATGGGCCAGATGCCGCCCCACCGCCTGGGCGTCGGTTCCGGGCTGGCCAACTACGCCCGGGTGTTTGGCCAATCAACCGGCCTGCCGCTGGTGGCCACGATCTTCTCCGGGCTGGTGGCCGCCTCCGGAACCGTGGCCAGCCACGCCGAATTCACCAATGCCCCGCCGGCCGCCCTGGCCGCCGGCGTGGCCGGGGTGTTCCACGCCCTGGCCGGCCTGCTGGTTATGGCCATCGCCCTGGCGGCCTGGGCTTGGCAGTTGGAAAACGCCAAGGCCCGCAACGCGCGCTCCTGATCGCCGGCTTCAGGCCGGGACCGGACTGCCTGGCTCTGCCGGACTGACCGACTCGAAAAGCTCCCGGCGCACCCGTTCGCGCTCGCGGTCGATCTGCTCGTCCGTGGCCCCGAGTTCATGAAGCACATAGGCGGTCATGGACAGGGCGATCTCGCCCTCCCCGGAAAAGACCGCCTGGGCTCCGGCCCGACGCTGGGCAGCGGCCTCGCGCAGATAGCCGGCCCGACTGGCGATGTGAAGGCCCGGATGCAGATCCAGGGCCGCGGCCACGATCTCGGCCGCCGCCACTTCCGATGCGGTAATAAGCAGGCTTTGAGCCGACATGATGCCGGCATGGAGCAAAATCTCCCGGCTCGCGGCATCGCCGTGAACAACCGGCACGCCAGAGGCCGCCAGTGACCGCGCGGTTTCGATGTTCATCTCCACCACCACCGGCTCGATGCCGTTGTCGCGCAAAATGCGGCACAGCGTCGCGCCAACCGGCCCATAGCCCACCACCACGGCCCGGTGCCTGACGGCGTCAGTGGCAAACCCTTCCCCGCTTGGCGTCGCTTGCGCCCGGATAAGCCCCTTGCGCGAAAGCAAGGCCACAACCGGGGCCACGGCCTGATAGAGCCAGGGGTTTAAAATGATCGACACCACCGAGGCCAGGACCAGGGCGTTGGTGGCTTCCGGCGGCAAAATACCCAGGCTTGCGGCCAGGGCGGCCAGAATGAAGGAGAATTCGCCGATCTGGGCCAGGGCCACGGCCACGGACAGGGCGACCTCCAGGGGCCGGCGAAGGAGCAGCACGACCACAAGCGCGGCCAGCGGCTTGCCGAAAAGCACAATGCCGATGGTGGCCAGCTCCAGACGCCACTGGGCCACCACCGTGGTCGGATCGAGCAGCATCCCCACGGAAACGAAAAACAGCACGGCAAAGGCGTCGCGCATGGGCAAGGCGTCCGAGGCGGCCCTGGCCCCGAACTCCGACTGTCCGACGATCATGCCGGCCAGAAAGGCCCCAAGGGCCATGGATGCGCCGAAAAAGAGCGCCGAGCCCACAGCCAGCCCCAAGGCGGCGGCCAGCACGGCCAGGGTGAAAAGCTCCCGGGAACCGGTGCGGGCCACATGGCCGAAAAAGCGCGGCAGAAGCCAACGTCCGGCCACGGCCGTGACCGCAACCAGGGCGGCCAGCTTGGCCAGGGCAATGCCCAGGGTCAGGCCCAGGCCGTTGCCGCCGTCGGTTGGGCCATAGAGCGCCGGCAGCAGCACCAGCACCAGGATGGTGAACAGATCCTCGACAATGAGCCAGCCCACGGCAATGTGGCCGGTCGGGGTATGCAGCGCCCGGTTGTCGGCCAAAACGCGCGTCAGGACCACGGTGCTGGCCACGGAAATGGCCACGCCAAAAACGATTCCAGCCGTCCAGGACCAGCCCAGGGCATGGCTGACCACGGCCCCCAGGGCCGCCGAGGCGGCAATCTGGGCCACGGCTCCGGGCACGGCCACGCCGCGTACGGCCACCAGATCCTTGAGATGAAAATGCAGGCCCACACCGAACATGAGCAAAATGACGCCCAACTCGGCGAACTGGTTGGCAAGGCCGCCATCGGCCACAAAGCCCGGAGTGAACGGGCCGATCAGAAACCCGGCCGCCAGGTAGCCGACTATGGGCGACAGCGACAGCCGGCGGGCGGTCAGGCCCAGGATCAGGGCGGCCACCAGACCGCCGGTCAGGGTCAAAATCAGGTCAATATCATGGGGCATGACACCTCCTTGGGGGCAAAACGGCATAGCGCCGGCCCCGGAAGTTTCCGGGGACGGCTGCCGGCTGACCTGTTGGGGAACAAAACGTCCCCGTGGCCGCAGGTCTTCCCGCTGCTACAGTTGCAGAAATTCCAGGCTGCCGCACAAGGGGCAACAACTGCCACCCGGATGCTTTGTGCCGCAGCTGGCGCAGGCCACTTCCACCGGCGGCGCATCAGGATGTTTCTCGCCGCACATACGGCAATGCGTGAAATCCGGGTCGTTTTCAGCCTGGCACTTCTGACAGATCCACGGAGTCTTGGGCTGGGACATGGGATGCCTCCCGGCTGCGGCCACTGCCGGCGGCCACAGTCTCTGGCAGCAGTCTACACCATGGCCCGGCCAAACGCCATGGCGCATTCGTCTTTCTGCCTCTGGCGCATTGACAGTGCCGCCCGCGCTCCCTTAGGTGTGGGCATCATGTCCGACGTACCGTCCCCCGACGCCGATATCGCTGCCCGCCAGGCCAGACGCCTGCAGGAAGCGGTGGAAAATCTCTTTGCCTGTTGCCAGGCCCGCATCGCCATGCAAAGCGAGCGGTTCGGCCTGCCGCCGGCCGCCCTGCGCGCCCTCCTTGCCCTGGGTGAAAACCGCTATCTGGCTCCCGGCGAACTCGGCCGGCGCCTGGGTGTCACCAAAAGCCGGGTCACGGCCGTCGCCACCCAGCTCCTGCGGCAGGGGCTGATCGACAAACATCCCGATCCTGCCGATGCCCGGGTCACCTTGTTAAGCCTCACCCCGGCCGGGCGACGCGCCCGCGAGGATGTCCGGGCCTTCATGGCGGGCCTGTTCCAGAGCATGATGGAGCGGGTCGAACCGGCCCAACGCGAGGCCGTCCTGGCCTCCCTGGATGTCCTGCGACACTGCATGGAAGCCGCGCGCCAGGAAGCAAGCGCCTGAGCCAGCAAAACCGGCACGTTCCCCGAGATACCGCGTTCCGACAGCCCCGAAGCCCCTCCCCCTAAGCACCTTTTTGAGGCATACCCACCGTATGGATATCCCCGTCCTTCCAGACATCACCGTTGTTTTTGGCCTGGCCGTCGTGGTCATCCTGGTCTGCCACCGCATGAAAATACCGGCCCTGGTGGGCATGTTGCTGACCGGGATGTTGTGCGGCCCCCATGGCCTGGGTCTGGTCCGCTCGGCCCACGACGTCGAAATCCTCTCGGAAATCGGCGTCATCATGCTGCTTTTCACCATCGGCCTGGAACTGTCCCTGGCTGATTTGTCGCGGCTCAAGCGCCCGGTCTTCATCGGCGGCACGGCCCAGATGGGGCTAACCTGGGTGGTCTTTTTTGCCCTGGCCTTTTTCGGCGTGGATTTTTCCGGCGGCTCCTCAGTGCTGATCGGCATGTTGGCCGCCCTGTCCAGTACGGCCATCGTGCTCAAAACCCTCCAAGAACGGGCCGAGATGGAGGCTCCCCACGGCCGGGTGAGCCTTGGCATCCTCATCTTCCAGGATCTGCTGGCCGTGCCCATGATGCTGGCCGTGCCGCTCCTGACCGGACGCACCATCGGTTTCACCTCGTCCATCGTCTACACGGTGGGCAAGGGCGCGCTCATCCTGTTCCTGCTGGTGGTGATGTCGCGCAAGCTGATGCCGGGGCTGCTGCTGTCCATCGTTCGCACCCGCAGTCGGGAACTTTTCCTGCTGGCGGCCCTTGGCATTTGTCTGGCGGTCAGCCTGCTCACCGCCGCCATTGGCCTGTCCCTGTCCCTGGGCGCGTTTCTGGCCGGTCTGCTCCTGTCCGGGTCCGACTACCGCGAAAGTCTCCACGAGGCCGTGCTGCCGTTTAAAGACGTCTTTACGTCGCTGTTCTTCATTTCCATCGGCATGCTGCTCAATGTCTCCTCCGCCTCGGCCCATCTGGGCGAAGTGCTGGCCGCGGCGGCCCTGCTGCTGGCCATCAAAGCCGTGGCCGCAGGCGTGGCCACGCGCATCCTGGGCTACCCCACCCGCGTTGCCGTGCTGGTCGGGCTGGCCCTTTGCCAGGTGGGAGAATTTTCCTTTATCCTGGCCAAAGCCGGTTTTACCCAGGGGGTCATTTCCGAGCATTTCTACCAGAAATTCCTGGCCGCCAGCATCCTGACCATGGTCCTGGCCCCGTTTCTGATCGCCCTGGCCCCACGCGCCGCCGTACTCGTATGCCGGCTGCTCCGGGTCTGTGAAACGCCTGAGGACGCACCCACGGCCGAGTACAGCAACCACCTGATCATCCTCGGCTTCGGAGCCGGCGGCCGGCAGCTCGCCCGGGCGGCCAAGGCAGCCGGCATCGCCTATGTCATCTTGGAGATGAACCCGGACACGGTCCGAAACGAAGCCAAAAAAGGCGAACCCATCATTTTCGGCGACGCCTCCAAGCCCGGTGTGCTGACCCATATCTGTGTGCAGGAGGCCAAGGCCCTGGCCGTGGTCGTTTCCGATGCCGCCGCCGCCAGACGGGCCGTGGAGATTGCCCGGTTCGAGAACCCGGCCATCTATATCGTGGCCCGCACCCGGTTTAACACCGAGATCAAGGCCCTGCTCGACCTTGGGGCCAACGACGTCATTGCCGAGGAATTCGAGGCGTCCCTGGCCGTTTTCACCCGGGTGATGGACAAGTTCATGCTGCCACGCGACGACATCGAGCGCATGGTCCAGGACATCCGGCGCGAGGGGTACAAGGCCATGCTGCCGGGGTCCCTGGACGAGATGGTGGGGTTTGTGCCGGACAAGTCCCTGGCCGGCCTGCATGTGACCGTCTTTACCGTGGACACGGCCTCGCCCCTGGCCGGCCGGTCGCTGATGGACGTGCACCTGCGCCGGGAGCACGACCTGACCGTGGCGGCCGTCCGGCGCGGCGACGAATTCGTGCCCAACCCCGACGGCCCCTTCGTCCTGGCCGCCAACGACCGGCTCTACGTCATGGGCACGGCCGAAGCGCTCAAAAAAGGCGCAGGGTTGTTCCGGGGTGCGGCTTAGTTGACGAAGGGGGAGGAAGAGTGCCTCCGCGGCGGCCGGGGAGAAAAGGGAGAAGAGCCTCCGGCGGCCGGGGGCCTGAGGCCCCCGGACCCCCCAAATGGGCAAAGGGGGCCGGTGTTATCGCGACGGTGGGCGGGAGCCACGGGCCACGGGAAAAGGCCCTTAAAGCCTGGGGTATGGTTTACCGCAGACTCCCGGCAAAGGCATGGCGGGCCGCCGCCAGATCAAACAGGGCATGCCCAACCGTCTTAAAGACCACCGGACCGGCCGGACGCGGCGGTGGGCCGTCGAGCACCGCATCGAGCGGCGTGACCGTTCCCCAGTCCACGCCGGCGCGCAGATAATCCCCGGCCTCGACCTTGGCCGACTCCATATCATCGACATACAGGACGGCGCGGGCGACCAGCGAGGCCGGCAGCTCGGCCGCCTCCGGCGTGAATGACCCGACAGCCGAGACAAACGCGTCGCCGCGCACCACATCGGCCAGCACCGGCTCGCGGCTCGTGGTGGCCGTGACGATCAGGGCCGCCTGCCGCGCGGCCTGCTCCACTGCCGCACTATCCGTCGCCGCCTGTACCGTAATACCCGCCTCGGCCAGGGAGGCTGCCATGGCCTCGACCCGTGCCGGCGTGCGGCCGGCAAGGGTAATGGCCCGCACGCCAAGCCCCTGCCAAAAGGCCTCCACATGGGCTCTGGCCTGGACCCCGGCCCCGATGACCAGGAGCGGACCGGAAGGGTCCGCCGCCAGCAGACGGGCCGCCAGCAGGCTCACCGCCGCCGTGCGCCGGGCCGTCACGGTCGGGCCGTCAAGGGTCCCCAGACGCCGGCCCGTGGCCGCCTCGATCACGACCACCTCGCCCTGGATCACCGGCCGCTCCCGGTTGTCCGGATGGACGGTGATGGTCTTGACCACGGCGATCTGGTCGTCCGCCGCCGGCATACACAAGAGCACCCCACCCGGCACCGGCACGGACAGGCGTTCCGGGGCCACAGCCACACCAGCCAGCCGGGCGCGCAGCACAGCGGCAACGGCATCGGACAGCGCACGATACGCAAACATGGCATCTCCTGAGATCTTCCAGCCGGCTGGCCCGGCAGCAAAAATGCCGCCGGCCTCGGCCTTTGGACGTATGCACCAACCGGGCAATTGCACACGATCCGGCCCGGCATGGCAACCGACAAAGGCCGCAGCCCAAAAAACAGGGCCGGTGCGCCTTTCGACGCCCGGCCCCGTGCAACAACGCAATGCGGCAACTGCCCAGCCCTGCCGGGCTTCTCCAACCAGACGGCAAATTCCGGGCGGGCCGGCCTCTACCCTTCTTCCTTGTCGGCCTTGTGCCCGACGAGCCAGGTCTGCAACTGGTCCATGTAGGTGTAGAAGCACGGCGTCAGATAGAGCGTGACCACCTGGGAGATGATCAGTCCGCCGGCCACGACAAGTCCCAGCGGCTGTCTGGCGTCGCCGCCGGCCCCCATACCGAGGGCAATGGGGAAGATGCCGGCAATGGCCGCCACCGTGGTCATCATGATGGGTCGAAAACGCACGATACAGCCTTCGAAAACGGCTTCAAAGGGCGACTTGCCCTCTTTCTCCGCCTCAATGGCAAAGTCGATGACCATGATCGAGTTCTTCTTGACGATGCCGATCAGCATAATGATGCCGATAAATCCGTACAAGTCGAGCTGTCGGCCAAAGACCAGCAAGGTAATCAGTCCGCCAAGCGCTGCCGAGGGCAGACCCGAGAGAATGGTAATGGGATGGATAAAGCTCTCATAGAGAATACCCAGGATCAGATAGATGATCATGATGGCCAAAAAGAGCAGGAACGGCACGCTGGCCAGGGATTCCTTGAAGGCCGTGGCCTGCCCTTCAAAAATGTAGCTGATGTTGCTCGGCAGTTCTTTCTTGGACAAAACCTCGATGGCGGCCACAGCTTCACCAATGGAGTAGTTCCCGGCCGTGTTGTAGGAAATGGTGACCGAGGTGAGCTGGCCGGTGTGGTTGACCACCAGCGGCCCCACGCCCTCGGTCATTTTGACCAGACCGTTTAAGGGGACAAGCACGGCGTTGCCGTTTTTATCCACCTGGGAGGAACGCACATAGAGCTTGTTGAGCAGATCCGGCCGACGCTGGTACTCGGGCTGCACCTCGACGATGACCTTGTAGGTGTCGGTTGCGCCGTAGAGGTTGGTCAGCTGCCGGGCAGCGTAGGCGGTCATCAGGGCCGTTTCGATGGCCGACGCCGTGACACCCAGGGCTTGGGCCTTGTCGCGGTCGATCTCGATCTGGACCTGGGGGCCATCGATCTGCATATCGGTGTTGACGTCGGTGATTTCCTTGATCTTGCGCATATCCGCGGCCATCTTGCGGGCCACGGGATAGAGCTCGCCCGGATCAGGCGAGAGCAGCGTGTACTGGTAGAGCGCCTTGGTCTGCTTGCCGCCGATCTGGATCGAAGGCGGATTGTACATGAAGACAAAGAGGTCCGCCAACTGGGCCATCTTGGGGCGCAGATCGTCGATGATCTGCTGGGCGCTGCGTTTGCGGGTCTTCATGGGGCCAAGCAGCGGGAACATGGCGGCGTTGTTCATGGACGTGTTGGGCCCGCCAACCCCGACCACGCCGATGAACTTGAAGACGTCCGGATCGGACATGAAAATGCGCCCGACCTTGAGGACCCGGTCTTTCATGGTGTCATAGGAGGCGGATTGCTCGGCCATGCCGAAGGCGTAGAAGATGCCGGAGTCCGTGGCCGGAATAAAGCCCGTGGGCACGACGGTAAACAGCCAGAAGGTCAGGCCCAGGACAGCCACGGACAACAGCATGACGAAGAAACGAAACCGCAGGGCAAAGTGCAGGGATTTCTCATAACCCCGCTCGAACCATTTGAAAATCTTGCCGGACTCGGAAATTTTGCCCGAAAGAAAACGGCTGCACAACATGGGGGTCAGGGACAGGGTGACGAAGCCCGAAACAAGGATGCAAAGCGTAATGGTAATGGCCATCTCATTGAGCACGCGCCCCAGGATGCCGGCCATAAACATGATGGGGATAAAGACCGCAACCAGGGACAGGGTCATGGAAATGATGGTGAAGCCGATCTGGCGCGCCCCGTCCAGGGAGGCCTGCATCATCTTCTTGCCCATCTCGGTGTGGCGTACGATGTTTTCGATCATGACGATGGCGTCGTCCACCACGAACCCGACCGCCAGGATGATGGCCATGGCTGAAAGGTTGTCGATGGAAAAGTGGAAAAACACCATGAGCGAAAGCGTGCCGATCAGGGCCGTCGGCAGGGCCAGACTGGCGATGATGGTGGCGGGCAGGTTGTTTAAGAACAGATAGACCACAAGCACGACCAGCCCGATGGAGAGCATCAGGGTGAACTGGACGTCGTCGATGGCTTCCTTGATGGAGATGGAACGGTCATACAGGAATTCGAGGTTGACCGACGGCGGCAGCGTGGCCTCGATATTGGGGATCATGGCCCGGATGGAGTCCACGAGCTGGATGGTGTTGGTGCCGGCCGCGCGTTTGACGGCGATGACGATGCCCTGCTGCTGGTCGAAAAAGGCGGCGTTCCTGTTGTTGACCGTGGAGTCGATGGCCTCTCCCACGTCCTGAAGGCGCACCGGGCTGCCATTTCTGTAGGCGATGATCTGGCGGTTGTAGGCCGTGGCGCTGGTCAGCTGGCCCTGGGCCTTGATGGTGAAAAGCTTGTCCACGCCATAGAGCGAGCCGGTGGGCTGGAGGACGGTCTCACTGTTGAAGGCGGTGGCCACTTCGTCGATGCCAATGGACAGCGCCGCGAGTTTGTCGGGGTTGACCTGGACCCGGGGCGAATAGGTCTGATCGCCGTAGACCGCCACCTGGGCCACGCCGTTGATCATGGAAATGCGCTGGGCGATGTAGACCTTGGCGTAGTTGGTGACCTTGTACAGCGGCATGGTGTCGCTGGAGACGCGGATATAGATGATGGGCATGTCTGCCGGGTTGACCTTCTGGAAGGTCGGGGGACTCGGCATATTGGTGGGAAGGCTGCCCTGGGCGGCGTTGATGTAGGTCAGGACGTCCGTGCCGGCGCCGTCGATGTTGCGCGACAGGTCGAACTGGAGGGTAATGGTGGTTGTGCCCAGGGAGTTCGACGAACTCATGGACTGCAGGCCGGAAATGGACGTGAACTGCCGCTCAAGCGGCGTGGCCACGGCCGAGGCCATGGTTTCGGGGTCAGCGCCGGGCAGCGAGGCCGTCACCTGGATGGTGGGAAAGTCGATGCTCGGCATTTCGCTGATCGGCAGCGAAAAATAGGAGACAATGCCAAAGAAGATAAGCGCGGCCATCAGCAGCGTCGTGGCTACCGGCCGCTTGATGAAAAGGTCGGTCATGGCTAGTTCCCCTGACCTTCCCCGGAAGGCTTGGCCTTGTTTTTATCCCTGTCGGCCACGGCAGCCGGAGAAACCGGGCCTTCCTTGTAGGTGGCCGGCTGGACAATGGTCAGCGGCACGCCCGGAAAAAGCTTGATCTGTCCCGAGGTGATGACCCGCTCGCCCGGGGCCAGGCCCTTTTCGATGACCGTCTCGGCCCCGATCTTGCGGCCTGCCGTCACCGGACGGATTTCCACGGTGTTGTCCGGCTTGGCGATAAAAAGCGAAACGCCGTTTTGGGTGTTGGCCACGGCGCTTGAGGGCACAAGCAGGGTGTCGACGGTGTCGGCCAGGACCACGGTGGCGTCCACGAACTGGCCCGGCCACAGGGTGCGGTCGGTATTGGGGAACACACCCTGCAACGTGATGGTGCCGGTATTGGTGTCCACGGTGTTGTTAATCACGTTGAGTGTGCCCTTGGCAGCCACTTCCTGCCGGCCGGGATAGCGGGCCTCCACAGCCAGAGTCGCCTTGGCGGCGTGGCTGCGGATGTCGGGCAGATACTTTTCCGCCACCGAGAACTGGACATTGATCGGTTCGATCTGATTGAGGGTGACGATGATGTCGCTATTAGCCTCGATCAGGTTGCCGGTCTTGTACTGCTGCAAACCGACAACGCCGGTACAGGGGGCATAAATATAGCAATAGTCGAGATTGACCTTGGCATTGACCACGGCCGCCTCGTCCACCTTCACCTGCTCTTCGTCCTGCTGCCAGGCCGTGCGCTTTTGCTCATAGTCTTCCTGGCTGATGACGGCCTTGGCCACGAGGTCTTTATAGCGCAGCCACTCGCGTTTGGCCTGGGCGGCCGTGGCCTTGTCGCGAGCCAGGGTGCTCTTGGCCTCGTCCAGCTTGGCCTTGTAGGAATCGGGATTGATAACGAGAAGCAACTCGCCTTCCTTGACCACGTTGCCTTCGGCAAAAAGCGTCTTTTGCAGGACACCCGTGACCTGGGAACGCACACTCACCGTGCGCACGGCATAGACATGGCCGATGCCGTCGACATTGAGCGGCGCGGTGACGGGCTTGGCCTCGATGACGGTCACTTCAACCGGAGTGGGTTTCTCGGCCTGGGGCTTGGGTCGATCGCATCCGGCCACGGTCGCCAGCAGGGCCAAGGCCAGAGGGACGGCAAGGGAGGCAACGGACCGGGCGGCTGGACGGAAATTGGAAAAAGGCATGGATGCGGTCTCCTCTCGTTTGAAACACACTCCTGACGCGAGACGCCAAGCAGCGCATCCGTCATGAAGGCACTTGGCAAATACTGTTCGTTTCCACCAGTTATCACTGAAAGTCAAGATGTTAACCACCCACACGCCAAGATGTAACGCCGGCATTCGCTGCGTTGGCCCAAAGCGCCCGCCACTCCCCAAAAAGGGCTATTGAACGGCCTGCTTGCCCAAATACGCCCCGAACAGCCGGGTGCGGTAATCAGTATTTTCCAGCCGGCGCAAAATGGCCACATTGACGGATTTACGCAGCGCCGACCCGCGTGGAAAGGCGAAGCCATAGAGTTGGGGATCGAAAAAACCGGGCAGGATGCGGACATCGCCGGAGAAAGCCTTGTACTGGTAATAATGGAGGATGGGCTGGTCGTGGACAAAGGCGTCGAGATCGCCATCCACCAGAGCGGTCAAGCCCGCTTCCACCGACGGATACCGCCGGATGCCGATGTGGCTGGCCACGAGTTCTTCTTCGGCCGAACTGTCCGTCAAAACGCCGGCGCGCACCTTGTGCAGGTCATCTGGTCCCTGCACCCGGCCAAGCAGGTGCCCAACGGTCAGCGAGGAGGTGACGCCGGCCGTAAACGAGGCCAGCAGGGCGACCGAGGCGAACATCCAGATCATGGCCAGCACCCGGCCAACCAGGGTCTTGGGCGTGGCATCGCCATAGCCGACGGAGGTCATGGTGACCGCCGACCACCACATGCCGTCGCCGATGCCCTTGCCGCCGGGCCGGAAATGGCCGGGATTGCGGCGGCGCTCGACCGCCCAGATCAAAACCCCAACAGCGAGCAACAGCGCTGCCAAGGATCCGACGTAGAGCAACAACTGCTCGGAAAAAACGACCTCAACCACCCGCATAAACAGGGATTCCGTCTGGAGCGGCACAGCGATGCCCAGGCCCGAATAGTAAAAGGGCTGGGAGAAATCCATCGCCGTCTCGCGGTCGGGCGTAAGCGACAGGGCCGAGACGCCTACATCGACCGCGCCCAGGCGCACGGCCTCAAGCAGCCCTTCCAGGTTATATTCCCGGACGCTGAAGGTGAGGCCGATATCCCGGGCCACATCGGTCCACAGGTCATAGGCCACGCCGAAATACCGGCCATTGGCGTCCTTTTCCAGAAACGGCGGGGCAAGACAGACGCCCACCGTCAGGTTCCTGCCGGCCGGGGAGGGGTCAGGCAAGGGCAAAACCGTCTCGCAGCGCCCCTGCCCGGCCAGCACCGCGAAACACAATACTCCCCAAAGGACCAGTATCCCGACCAATCGCCGCATCATTCCTCCCCTGCGGCCACTGCCGCCGCCACCGGCCAGCGGCGTCTGGCATGGACCCGGCGCAACAGCCGCACCCGGCCAAACACCTGACCCCGCTTTTGCCGCAAGGCCTCCCGGCTGGCCTCCAGTTGCATCTCCTCGGTACCCTTGGGCTTGTATTTGACCTTGACGCCCTGAAACGGCACGAGGATTTTATTTTCTTGAAACGTCTGGTCAATGATGATGCCCAGTTCGGACTGGACCGCAAACTTTTTGATGAAGTTGTCGATCCACACCTGCAGATCAAACTCCAGCCCATACCGGCCAAGCGAACGCAGCAAGACCTCCGGACCCGGGTTTTTGAGCACGTCCTGATGGTCCTTGGCAATGGACAGCAGGAGCTTTTTGACCTTCTTGATCTTGGTGCCGGGAGCCACCGTCACCGGAATGGTCAGGCGCATGGTGGTGCCGTGGTAGGACAGGTTGACGATTTCGCCGCGCAGAAAACTCGAATTGGGAATGATGACCGTCGTGTTGTCGAGCGTGCGCACGATGGTGTTTCGCACCGACAGATCCACCACCTCGCCAAGGTTTTTGCCCTGCTGGATGATGTCGCCCTTCTTGACCGTCCCGCCGAACATGATGATCAGGCCGCTTATGAAATTGTTGACGATATCCTTAAGGCCAAAGCCTATGCCGACAGACAGGCCGCTGGCGATCCAGGTCAGCGCCCCGAGCGGCACTTCAAACAGGCGCAGGGCGAACAGGATAAAAAACGTCCAGGTCACATAGGCAAAGGCCGCGCCAACGGTATGGGCCAGTCCCGTATCCATGGGTTTGCCGCGAAAATTGACAAAGGCCAGAGCCTCTTGAAACCAGGCCTGGATGAGACGCAGCAGGAAAAAACTGATGATCAGCCAGGCCACGGCATCCAGGGAAACAACCGCCTTGCCGATGGAGAAATGCAGGGTGAAAACATATTCCACCAGTCCCGGCCCGCCCATGAATACGAGCATCCAGGCAATGTAGAGGGCCACCAGCAGGGTCGCGGCCAGGGGCTCGGCCAAATGGGCCAGGGACCGTTCCCGGCCGCCGGCCAGGATGCCAAGGCCCCGTTGCACGGCTCCGGAGATGTACACGGCCAGATGCAGCATGAACAAGGCCTGCACCACAACCACCGCCTGGGGTCCGAAACCGCACAGGCTGGCCCCGGCAGCGCCGGCAAGCAGCCACAAGGTCGGACAACGGCAACTCTCGCCCCGGGTCAGCCACCAGGCTCCAAGTCCGGCAACCGCCATCCACAGCGCACACACCAGCGAAGCCGGCACATTGAACATGTCCAAAACGACGCTGGCCAGAAAACAGGCAAACAGCACCGGCAGGACCCGGCCGCCGGAGGCCAGCCGGAACAGGCCGTAGGACAGAACCGTGACCCAGGCCAGGGCAACGAACTGGCTGGCGGTATAAAGGAGCGTGTAGCGGGCCGCCAACAGACCAAGGGCCAGGGCCATCCAGAGGAGCCCCGGTCGCAGTTGCAGCCAGGTGTCCGGACGACGGCGCAACAGCAACCGGAAAAACCCCAGGGCCACGGCACTGTCGAGGAGTGTCAGGCCGATAAACGCGCCCCAGGGCATGGTGGCCAGAATCGGTCCCCAGAAACGCGGCCCGGCATCGGCCCACTCCTTGAGATCATCAAGCATCCCATTCAAATTGGCCGGACGCAGCAGCGAACCCGACGAGGCAAAATAGGTTCGGCCAAACACCTCGATGAAACGGGCGACCTCATCCGTGCGGGCAGCCGCAATATCCGTCGACAAGGCCGCGGCCTGCCCCAGGGCCTCGTCCACCTCGACCTTGACCGCGTCCACATCGTGCTTGAGTTCCTTAAAGGCATGCCCGGGGCCGGCCAGTTCCTCGCTGACGAGCTCGGCATACTCCCGGCTGGCATTTTGGGCGCGTATCTGGCGCAGGGTGGTGTACTCCTGCTTGGTGCGGGCCAGGGTGTCCTGCATGTCCTCCAAGGGACTGCGGGCGGCGCTGACGGCATGGGACAATTCGGCCAACTGGAGCAGGAGTGTCCTGGAGGCCCAGGGGGTGTCCCCGGCCACGCCCCGCAGCAGGAGCAACTGGTCCAGGCGGCTGCTGATCCGGGACAGGTGCTCGGCCCACAGGAGCTTCTGCCCGGGCAGATCCTGCTGCATCCGGTCCAGCTCCTGGCGCTTGATCGCGATATTCTGGCTCAGTCCCTCGGCAATGGAACGCCAAAGGTCATCCTCGCCCGGCGTTGCCGCCAAGGTTCCCTGGCCGGAGACAAGAACCAGGAACAATGCAAAAATGCCAAGTCTGTGCCATCCTGCCTGCCTTCGCCCCATTGGTATGCTCCCGCCATCTGGATAGTTTCAGCCAAAAAACCCTAGCGCGTCCGGCGCATCCGACGCAAGCCCCGCTCCGGCGCATCGTCCGGGCTTGCGCTGCCAGGACCGGGCCGGTATGGAGTGACCTGCCCAATTGATGGAGAGGATAAAGATGAAAAGACTTGTTTTCGGCGTTTTCCTGATCCTGGCCCTGGCTGGCGGTGCAGCCGGCTATCTGCTGCTCACCGACCGGGGCAAACCGGAAATCGCCCTTTCTCCGGAAAGCGATGTGGCCGCGCCCAAGCGCGAATTCACCCTGACCCTTCGTGATGCCAGCTCCGGGCTTAAAAGCGCCAAGGTCGTGGTCACCCAGGCCGACAAGCAGATCACCCTGCTCGATACCACCTATGCCAATCCCGTGCGGGACGCCGTGGAAAAATTCACCCTGGAGCCGGCCGGGCTGCGCGATGGCCCCTTCACCCTGGCCATCACCGCCACCGACCGCTCCATTGCCAATTTCGGCGCCGGCAACACCACCTCCGTGACCCGGCAATACACCCTGGACACCACGCCGCCCCGGGTGGATGTGACCAGCCTGGCCCACAACGTGCGCCAGGGCGGGGTCGGAGCCGTCTCCTTCTCGGTCAGCGAAGCCCCGGAAAGCGCCGGCGTGGTGGTTGGCGACGACTTTTACCCGGCCTACAAGCTTGAGAACGGCAAGTACTTCGGCTTCTACGTGTTCCCGTACAACATGGACCCCAAAAACTTCGTGCCCAAAGTCAAAGTGACGGACAAGGCCGGCAACATCGGCGTGGCCTCTTTCCGCTATCAAGCCATCCCCAGGAAGTTTCGCCAGGACAAGCTCAATATCTCCGACAACTTCCTTGATTCGAAGATGCCGCAGTACTACGACATCATTACCGACACCCGGGACAATTTGCAGATTTACCTCAAGGTCAACAACGACATCCGCCGGCAAAACAGCGTGTTTCTCAAAGAGCTGGCCAAAAAAAGCGCCCCGACCATGCTCTGGGACAAAAAAGCCTTCCTGCGCCTGCCCAATGCCGCCCCCCGGGCCGGTTTCGGCGACCATCGGACGTATATGTACCAGAACCGGGAGATCGACCAACAGACCCACATGGGCGTGGATCTGGCTTCGCTTGAGGGCGCGCCGGTGCCGGCGGCCAATACCGGCAAGGTGGTCTTTGCCGGATTTCTCGGCATCTACGGCGAAACCGTGATCATCGACCACGGCCTGGGCCTGCAGACCCTCTACGCCCACTTGCGCCAGATCGACGTCAAGGTCGGCCAGGACATCAAGAAAGGGGAAGTTCTCGGCAAAACCGGCGTGTCCGGCCTGGCCGCCGGCGACCACCTCCATTTTGGCGTCCTGGTCGATGGCCAGGAAACCTCGCCCATCGAGTGGTGGGACCAGCACTGGATCGACGACAACATCTTAAGCAAGCTGTAGGCACGCGTGCCCCGGGGCCGGCTTCCGCCCGGCCCCGGCCTCCCCGCGTACCCGACCGCCGGCAACACGCGCGCCGTTGCCCTGCCCCGGAGTGCAGGCTACCCCATCCCGACATCCAGGTCCGGTCCATGCGCCCGGCAGTTCCCCCCCAATCGCCAAGCGCCTTCCACTCCCGACAGGTGCCCGTCCACCCTGCCCGTCCCAGGCCCCAGCCCCGGACCATAAAAAAGGCCTCCCGGCGAACCGGGAGGCCTTTTCCTTGAAGGCTTGAAGCGGCCTACCACTTCTTGGCGCGCTGGGCGGCCAGGGCCGTGGCCTGCTCCTCGTAGCTGTCAAAACCGGCCTGGCGCAGGGCGTCAAACACCGTTCCGGTCCAGTCCCAGGTGGCATACAGGGCCGGCTTGTGGAACAGACGGCGGAAGTTCTCCATCTCCTGGCGGTAGAAATTGGCCTTGGCCGTTTCCAGGTTTTCGCGCAACTGCTCGCCAAGGCGCGTCAACTCGCCGTCGTACCAGTCCTTGATGTCCGCAGCGGTGTCGTATTTTTTAGCGATGTGTTCGTATTTATTGTCCTGGAGCACCACTTTGAGCCGGGCCAGATGCTGCTCGCCAAGCCACTTGCCAAGGCCGTCCACGGCAATGCCCTCGGACTCGACATGGGCCATGTCGAACTTGGTCTGATAGTAGGTATCGGGCACGACCGACGCGCACACGATGCCGGCAATGGCGACCAGCCCCCGCAGGATGACGCTGTTGGACACGCCCTGGCCGCAGAAACCGACCTTCTTGCCGTACTTCTGGCCGGCAAAGATGGTGACCAAAAGCGCCCAGACCACGGCCGGGTCTTCTTCGTCATAGATGTGGCGCAGGGCCGGGTTGTCGCGGTCGGTGCCAAGCACCATCTGGGTCATGTCGTTGGAGCCGATGGAGAAGCCGTCGAACTCCTGGATGAACTGCTTGGCCAGGATGGCGTTGCTCGGGATTTCCGACATGATGAACATTTTGAGCCCATCATCGCCGGACTGGAGCTTGTGCACCCGCTCAAGATAGCGCTTCATGGAAGTGGCTTCCTCCACCGTGCGCACGAACGGCAGCATGATGTGGAGGTTTTTCCCGCCGTAGATGCCGCGCGCCAGCTTAAACGACTCGATTTCCCAGTCGTGGATGTTGCGTGACACGCCCCGGTAGCCGAGCATGGGGTTGTCTTCCAGCGCCTCGAACAGGTTGCCGCCAAGCAGGTTCCGGTATTCGTTGGATTTGAAATCCGTGGTGCGGTACAGGATCGGCTTGCCGTGGAAGGCCATGGCAAAAAGGCCCAGGCCCTGGGACAGGGTCTGGACGTAGAGCTCCTTGCCGCTGCGGAACCCGCGCGAAGTGAGCTGCTTGCGAATTTTGCCCAAAAGCGCGGTCAGATCGTCGAGCTGGCTCTTGATGCCGATCTGCCGGGCCACTTCCTGGCGCATGGCCGCAATCTTGGCCAGGGTGTCCTTGACCATGGGTTCTTCGGCCACGGCTGCCACACGGTCTTCGATGCGGGCCTTGATCTCGTAGCGGCGCTTGATGGCGTCGGGATCGACAGCCTTATGCTGCATCTCGTCCCAGTAGCCGAGAATAATGGCCACATGGGTTTCCAGGTCGGCCGAAGTTTTGAGCAGATCGAGCCGGCGGGTGACTTCTTCGAGATGGTGGTCGAGCTTTTTCTCGAACTCCCGAATGCGGCGATGGACCGCCATGACTTCGTCGGTGCCGCGGGCGCCGGAATGGTCGGCCAGGGTTTCCAGTTCAGCCGACAGGCCCGTTACCAGGCCGACGTAGCTGCGCAGCTTGATCTGGACGTTTATGAACCCGGCTCCGAGCTGGTCGCGCACGATCTTGGTCAGCTTGGCGTCGAGTTCCTTGACCTTGGTGTCAATGAGGGTTGGCAGCGTGCCGTTGTCATAGGCTTCAAGGGCCTGGGGATGCACGCCGATATTGCCGAGCATGAATTCGGCCCGAAGCAGCCCCACTTCAAAGTCCCCGACGCTGCGCAGACGTGACAGAAAGAGCGCCTGCCCGACGTCGGCCAGGATCAGGCCGACCTTGGTCTTGGTGTCGGGCAGCTTGGCCAGATCCATCTCGCCGCCGACTTCGACCAGCGGCAGCAGGCCGCGGTAGACACAGCCGCGCGAACCGTCAACCGTCACATACTGGCCGTCCAGGGAGCGCAGGGTCTCGGCGCGCTGGATGCCGATGATGGCCGGGATACCCAGCTCGCGGGAGGTGATGGCGGCGTGGCTGGTGTCGCCGCCGGCATCGGCCAGGATGGCCGAGGCCACGCGCATTCCAGGCACCATGTCCGGGTCGGTGCGCTCGGCAGCCAGGATGTCGCCCTTCTGGATCTTGTTGAGCTCCAGGGCCGAGCGCAAAAAGCGCACCATGCCCTGCCCGGCCCCGCGCGACGCGCCGTTGCCTTCGAGGATGACCTCGGCGGCCAGGGCCGCCCGCTTCTCCACTTCCATGCGGCGCATGAAAATGGTGTGGGGATGCAACTCCAGTTCGTCGTTCCAGCGGGTTTCCGGCCGAGCCTGGACAAACCACAGGCGGTCGGACTCATCGATGCAAAATTCCGTATCCATGATGCAGTTGCCGTAGGCGACCGAGATGGCGCGCACGCCCCGGGCCACTTCCTCGGCCTGGGCCAGGGACAGCGCCCAGCGGTAGGCTTCCTCTTCGGAAACCTTGACCAGCTTGGTGCCGCCTTCCTGGTCGTCGTAGACGATCTTTTTATCCTTGTAGCCCATGTTGCGGATGACGACTTCCGAGCCGTCGTCGCGCTGGAACACGTAGAGCTTGTCCGGGGTGACCATGCCGCCGACAACCGCTTCGCCCAGGCCGTAGCTGGCGTCGATGGAGACGAGGTCGTTTCGCGAGGTGCCCCGGCAGCCGGTGGCGGTATCGGCGGCAAAGGCCGTGCCGGAGATCACCGGGTTGATCATGCGCATGATGCACACGGACAGCGAGGTGTTCTCAATGGCCCATTCGAGCTTGGCCTGTTCGGCGATGGAATCGTCGCCGGTGCGCTCGGCCAGGGCCACGGCGTCGAGGATGGCCTCGCGGCGGTAGGTCATGGAACGCAGGTTGTAGGCCGAGGCGCAGTCCCACTGGTAGGCACGCACGCACTGGGCCGCGCCGACGATATTGAGATAGGTGTCCTGGAGTCCGGCAAAGGCCTTTTTGCGGCTGTCCTCGCCGGCGGCCGAGGAACGCACGGCCACGGGCACGTCTTCCAGGCCGGCCTCGCGGCAGATGTCGTTGTAGCCGTTGGATACGGCCTCGCGGACTTCGGCCGGCATATCCACGGACAAGATGGCCACCTGGACCAGGACGGAGCGTTTGCGCAGCTGGTCGATGCCTTCGGGGGAGGTGGCGAAGCCTTCGACCACGTTGTTTATAAACGTGCGCAACTTAATCGACGAACCCGGGGCGTCGGCGGTCTTGGAACGCACTTCCTCGGCCAGATCGCGCACGAGGTTTTTCATGTATTCCGGATCGCTGTTGACTTCCTCGTCGGTCCAGTTGACCCGGCGGTAACCGTCGTTGACGACTTCCCGGATAAGGGCCGCATTGACCTTGGTCTCGTCGAGAACGCGGTGGAAGGCCACCGAGGACACAGCCCGGAACTGGGGCGCCCGGATGCCCTGGATCTGGCTGATGAGCGCCGTATTATAATTCTTCCCACCGACCAGGATTTCGGCTTCTTCGCCGATGCCGACAATGTCGGCTCCCATCAGGATGAGCGTCTTGGCAGTATCGAAAGCCGCGTCCTGTCCCGGAGCGGACGCATTGTCGTCCTGGCGCGGTTTATCGTTGGCTTGGGTCTTGGCCATTCTCCCCTCCTTGTCTCTCCAGGCTCGGTGGTCCGGATCGTCTTGGCCGGCCACCGTTAACACGTTCGTGGTGAAATTTACACCTGCTGGCCGCAGTTGGGACAGAATTTGTAATGCTCTTCGCCTACAGGTTGATGGCAGGTCGGGCAGTCCTTGGTGACGGGTCCCAGTTCGACCAAAAGCTCCCCTTCCTTGACCGGAACCATCTTGCGGTCATTGGCGTAATCAGCATTCTTGATCACCCGCTTGATAATGCCGTCCAAGGGCGCGGCCACGGTCTTTTCCTGCTTCATGACGGAGATGTTGAAGAGCTCCTCACCGGTCTTCACGTAGTCGTTGGGCGAGACGTGCATGACCCACAGGTCGCCGGAGACCGGCGCACCCACATGGTAGGGATTGCTGGGATCGGCCATCTCGACCTGGCTGGCCGGGCCGCCCTGGGCGGCAGCCACCGGGACCTGGTGGCTGAGGATTTCCGAATCCAGGACATACCGCACGGTGGCCATGCCGCTGACGTCGGGACGCGAAATGTCAAGGAGCGAGAGGTGGTGCGGCTTGTCCTGGCTGTCCGAGAACGTCAGCTCTTCACCCTGCTCCAGGCCCTCGAACCAGACATCCAGGGGCAGGCGGTTGGCATCACCAAATTTCTTGCGAAATTCCATGGTCTTGAGCGCATCGCCCGGATGGTTGAGATAGAGCACGAACTCCTCATTGGAGGGTTCCCGGCCAAGCTGCTTGGTGAGCGCCGCCATCTCGGCGTCCATGTCGATCTCGCCCAGGGCATCCAGCGGCGACTCCTCGGTGCGTGCCTCGATGGCCCCCTTCCAGTCGGCCCCGAAAGCGCTTTCGTAGACCCAGTCCGGCGGGAACCCGAGCGGCATCTTGCCGAACTTGCCGAGAAGCAGATTGCGGAAGGCGTCGTTGCAGTTGGCGTAAAGCAGGAGCCGGTCGTGCTTGGCCGCCGGGGTCAGGCACTCGTCAGGATGTTCGGACACAACCTCGAGGACTTCGAGCATGTCCTTGACCGCCCGCTCGCCGCCGACCTTGTAGGCGCTGGTGACGGCCAGGAAGGCGGTATTCCAGGTGATCTGGGAACCGGGCGTGACGTCATGGTAGCGAACGATCTTGCGGGTGCCGGCCAGGAACTTGAGCATATAGGGCAGCAAGTGGATGTAGCCCTGCTTCATGGCCCCTTCCTGGGACGAGCTGGTGGCCCCGCCGGGCATGGCGTGCTCCACGACGTCGTAATCGATCCCCTGGAAGTACGGAGCGGTATAACGGTCGTAATAGGGCATGATCTGCTTGAGCACGAAGTTGGCGGCCCGGATCATATCCTTATTTTCATTGGTCAGGGCCACGGGCACACCGAGGTCTTCGCCGATGTAGGCCGCGGTGGAGAGCACCTCGCCCTGGCCGTACCAGCGCACGGATGCGCCGATGGCCGTGTCCACGATGTGGCAGCCGGCCTCGGCCGCCGCGCCCACGGCCGGAACGAACAGGCCGTCGGTGTAGTGGCGATGGTAGTCGATGACCAGTTCGGGATAGGCCTTGCGGATGGCGGTAATAAGTGCCTTGACGAAACGCGGCGGACACATGCCGGCCATGTCCTTGAGGCACAGGATAATGCTTTTGGCGGCCTTGGCCTTGGTCATGCCGCCGGCCTTGGCTGTCTGGTCGAGAATGGCCTCCAGCACACCCAGGTAATGGGGCACGTCAAAGCCCCGGGCATAGGACAGGGAGATGGCCGGTTCGAAGATGATGCCGGGCCGGGACAGGGCGACCTCGGCAAACGGATACATATTGTCGATGTGATTGAGGAAATCAAAGCAGCGGATGATGTCGTAATGCTCGCAGATCATCTCGCCCGTCAGCCGCATGAGGTTTCGCGGCTGGGGCTTGTAACCAAGCACGTTGGTCGAGCGGATGAGCAGCTGCTTCATGGTCTTGGGCGCAAACTCGTTCCACTTGGCCGCCTCGGTAAACGGGTAGGTCATGTTGGCCATCATGGCCACGTGGAAGTGCGCGCCGCCGCCGTTTTCGAGCGAGAAAAAGCCGCAGTTGTCGAGATACGGCCCGACCAGTTCGTCCTCGGCCAGCCGGAAACGGTTGCCGCTGTTGGACTGGGTGATGTCCCGGGTGGTGGTGTCCACAAAATGGACCTTGCCGGAGTCGCGCACCATGTCCAGGGCGGCCTGCCGGTCGCCGCGCGGGTAGGGGCTTTCCGGGCTGCGCAGGTCCACCTCGGGCAGATGGGGGGTAAACCGGCCCAGGCGGTAGTCTTCACGGCCCCGGTATTTGCCGAGCTGGACGTGGGGGTTGTAGCCACGGGCCGCGATTTCGGCCACGAGCCAGGACAGGCGCAGGGCTTCGGGCTCCTCGTCCAGGTAATTGAGCAGATAGGGATTCTGGTTGATGAACTTGGTGTCGAAGTCGCCCTTGATAAATTCCGGATGGCGCAGAATCTGGCGATGAAACGGAATGGTCGTCTTGAGGCCGCCGATGATGTACTCGCGCAAGGCCCGTTCCATGACCGAAACGACCTTGGGCCAGTTGCGGCCGTAGGAAATCAAAAGCGCCCCGGCCGAATCATACTGGGTGGGGAATTCGTAACCCGCCGTCAGGCAGGAGTCGAGCCGGATGCCCTGGCCGCCCGGGGACAGGTAGCGGGTGACGGTCCCGGCGTTGGGAGCAAAATTCTGCTTGGGGTCTTCGCAGTTGATGCGCAGCTGCATGGCCTGGAGCAGCGGGCGCGTATCAGCGCAGTTAAAGCGCAGCTTGCCGCCAAAGGCGATGTTGATCTGCTCTTCGACCAGATCCACGCCGTAGCGGCATTCGGTGATGCCGTGCTCCACCTGGAGCCGGGTGTTGACCTCGATCATGTACGGTTCGCCGTCGGCATCGACCAGAAATTCCACCGTGGCCAGGGAATAATATCCGGTCTCGCGCACAAGGCGCTCGCCGTAGTCCTTGAGGCGCTGGCGCAGTTCTTCGGTCATGCCGCGCCAGGGCGACGGGGTGATCTCCACGAGCTTTTGGTGGTTGCGCTGCACGGAACAGTCGCGCTCGTCAAAGGCGAAGACATTGCCGAAGCGGTCGCCGGCCACCTGGATTTCGATGTGGCGCACGCTGGTCAAAAGCTTTTCGACAAACAGGTGCGGGTTGCCGAACGAGGCCTGGGCCATGGCCGAGGCCTTGGAAAAGGCGGACTCGAGCTGGGCCTCGGAATAAATTTCGTAGATGCCCCGGCCGCCGCCGCCGCCCTCGGCCTTGAGCATGATGGGGAAGCCGATTTTTTTGGCAATTTCCCGGGCTTCGGGAATAGTTACCGAGCCTTCGGAGCCGGGCACGACCGGGATGCCCAGATTCATGGCCAGCCGACGGGCCTCGACCTTGTTGCCAAGGCTCTTCATGGCCTCGGCCGAAGAGCCGATGAAAATAATGCCGGCTTCGGCGCATTTGCGGGGGAATTCGCAATCTTCCGAGGCAAATCCCCATCCCGGATGGATGGCCACGACGCCGCGGGCCTTGGCTTTCTTGATGATGCCGTCGATATCCAGGTAGGCTCTGGGATCAGGGCCCAGGGTGATAAGCTCATGGGCTCCGGCCGTCGCCGGGGACGTCATGTCCACATCGGTGACGGTGAGCACGGGGATGGCGCGAAGCCGTTCACGGATGGAACGCAGAACCCGCCGGGCGGAAATGCCCCGGTTGGCGACCAGAATCTTCTTTCCTTCAACTTCGGAAAGCACTTCCTGAAACGTCTTGGCGATCATGCTGTCCTCTGACCCCTGGGGGCGACCTGTCCATTCGCTTAAAGAGTGACGATCCGGCGGGGGCCGGCATCAAAGGAGGGATATACTCCCGCTATGAAGCGTCAAATCCTGCCCTGGGCCGGAATCAATACGTCTCAGCCGAAGTCCCCCGTCCTCGGCCAAACCAATGATCCGCGCCCGAAAACCATCCGTCCCGCTCTCGCGCACAAACACTTCCCGGCCAAGCCATGCTAGGCGCTGCTCGACAAAACGGGATAAGGCATTTGAGTCTGATAGCGCAACGCACTGGAGGTAGCAGGTTTGCCCGGACTTCACAAGGTCGCTCCACAGCGTAACCGCGCCCGGGACCTCGCCAAACACCTGCAAACTGGCGGCCGGGGCGGCGTGATCCCGACGAAGCAACGCCGCATCGGGCGCGCTGGCGAAATTTATACCGATTCCGGCCAGGATCCGTCCACCCCGCTCTTCCAGCAGGATGCCGCCGATTTTCCGGTCGCATACCAGCAGATCGTTTGGCCATTTCACCTGGGTGGGAAACCCCCGGTCATACAGGGCATCCGACAGGCAGGCCCCCACCACCACCGGGGCCATGGCCGCCAGATTGCCGCTGGCCACGGGCCAGGCCAGGGCGGCGTACAAATTTCCCGGGGGCGAAACCCAGTCCCGGCGCATCTGGCCCCGGCCCCGGGTCTGGGACACGGCCACCACCGAGGCAAAAGGCGGCAGACACCCGGCTGCGGCCAACTCCCAGGCCACATCCAGGCTCGACGCGCACGGGCCGACAAGCAACACGGCGTCGGCCGCAGCCCCGCCCGGCCCCAGAGCCTCAAGCCAGCGCCCGGCCGCCGGCCCGTACTGCGGGCCAAGGACCACTTCGCGCCAGGGAGCCAGGCGAGCGGCATCGGCTGCCCAGATCGGATGGCAACTAGCCAATATTTCAGGCGAAATCTGTCCGGCCAGAGCCTCGTCCCCCGAGGTTCGCAGCCAGATGCCGCCGCCGGCGAAGGGGTTTTGCATTCCCTTTGTCTGTGCCCCTGGATTTTTCAAGGGTTTTGGGCCAATGTCCGCCCCGGAGTTAAGCATGAAACGGTATCTCGTAGGCGGCGCGGTCCGCGATATTCTTCTCGGCCGACCGGTTGTGGACCAGGATTACCTCATTGTCGACGCAACGCCCGAGGCGTTTGTCCGACGGTATCGAAGGGCACGGCAAGTCGGCAAGACCTTTCCGGTTTTCATGCTGGGCAGCGCCCAGTATGCCTGGCCGCGTGGGGATGACATCAACGAGGATCTGCTGGCCAGAGACCTCACCATAAACGCCATGGCCATGGGCGATTCCCGGCACATTGCCGGGCGGCTGCATTTCCATCCCCTGGCCCTGGCCGATCTGCGCGACCGGCTGCTGCGCCCGTGCGGCGAGATGTCGATGTTCGACGATCCGCTGCGGGTCTACCGGGCGGCCCGGTTTGCCGCCTCGTTGCCGGATTTCTCGCCCCATCCCGAGCTTATTGCCCAGATGCGGGCGGTTGCGGCCTGCGGCGCGCTGTCCGATGTTTTTGCCGAGCGGGTGGCCCAGGAAGTGCGCAAGGCCCTGGATGCGCCCATGCCGTCGCGATTTTTCTCGCTTCTGGCCGAAACCGGCTGTCTGCTGCCCTGGCTGCCCGAACTCGAGGCCGCCCGCCACATTCCGGCCGGGCCGCCCGAATTCCATGACGGCAGCATTTTTGCCCACATGCTCAAGGTGGTGGACAAGCTGGCCGGAGAACCGCTGGCCGGCTGGATGGCCGTTTGCCACGATCTGGGCAAGATCACCACGCCCCAGTGCGAATGGCCGCGCCATCACGGCCATGACGACCGGGGTGTGGCCATTGCCGAGGAAGTCGGCCGCCGGCTCAAGCTTCCCAACCGCGTGCGCGAGGCCGGGGTGGCGGCGGCCAAGCTGCACATGAAGGCGGCGCGCTACCAGGAACTGCGGGCCGGCACCCGGGTGGACATGCTCAGCTGGCTGCACAAGCATGAGATGGTGGAACCGCTTTTCGCGTTGGTCCAGGCCGACAGCGGCCATGACATCTTTCCCCTGGCCAAGCGCGACCTCAAGGTCATGCTCTCGGTGCATCTGCCCGGCCGCCAGCGCCAGCGCGGGCCGATCTCGGGCGAGCGGCTGCGCAACCTGCGCTGCCAGAAACTGGCCGAGCACGACAAGTCCCAGGGCCGCTCTCCCGAAGGACACGGGGACAGCGACGCCCCGCTGGAATTGCCGGGCGACTGATAGCGTGGGCAAAAGGTGTTTACGCCGTGACAGGATACGGTGACTCTTCGCCGCCAAGGAGGTTTCCGTGGCCCTCGACCTGACAAGCCTGGCCAAGGCCATTGATGCCCTGGCCCGGTCCCTCGACGCCACAGCAAGCGGCCTCGATGCCATCGACGAGGCCTTGCGAGACACCGTTCAGGCAGGAATTATTCAACATTTCGAAGTCGCTTACGAGCAGAGCTGGAAATATCTCCAACGATGGCTTCGGGAAAACGCCGCGCCTGACGCAGCGGATTTTCCCAGGTCCCGCAAGGACCTGTTTCGACAGGCCGCCCGGTACGGACTCCTGGACGATCCCCTGCCCTGGTTTTCCTTTGGCGAGGCCCGAAATCAGACCTCCCACACCTATGATGGAGCCACAGCTCTGGACGTGTACGCCGTGGCCCGGCAGTTCCTGCCCCACGCCCGCACCCTGCTGGCCCGGCTGGCCGAGCGCAATGATTGACCTTGACCCCGGACATCTGGCCGAAGTCCGGCGCATTCTGGCCGAACACCTGCCGGGAGTGGGCGCTTTGGCCTATGGTTCGCGGGTCCGGGGCACGGCCCGCCCCTTCTCCGACCTCGATGTGGCCCTGTGTGCCGCCGCCCCGCTGCCGCTTTCCCGCCTGGAGGCCCTGCGCGACGCCTTTGCCGCCTCCGACCTGCCCTTTCTCGTTGATGTTGTGGACTACAACGCCGTCTCACCGGCCTTTCGCCACAGAATTGACGCCTGTTGCGTCCCGGTTTTCCCGGCCTGACTCTGCCCCCCTGCCTTGGTCCATAAAAAAAAGCCGGGACGGCGAACCGTCCCGGCAGTGGATAGCTTTTGGATGCCGCAGTGTTGCGGCCAGCCCCGGAGTCGGCCTAGTGGCGATGCTCCAGGCGGTATTCTTCCTTGAGCAGCGATTCGGACAGGGGCGCGGCGTTTTCGTCGCGGCCGCAAAAAAGGCGGGCCTGCCCCTCGCACACCAGGGCGTTGGAGAGCACCTCGTCCATGCTCTCGACCTTGATGATCTCCATGTCCTTGAGGATCGGCTCGGGCACGTCTTTCAGGTCTTTTTCGTTCTCGGACGGGATGAGCACCGTACGGATAAGGCCCCGGTGGGCGGCCAGAAGCTTCTCGCGAAGGCCGCCGATGGGCAGCACCCGGCCGCGCAGGGTGATCTCGCCGGTCATGGCGATGTCGTTTCGCACCGGAATGTTGAGCAGGGCCGAAATGACCGTGGTGGCCAGGGTAATGCCGGCCGACGGGCCGTCTTTGGGAATGGCGCCCTCGGGCACGTGGATGTGCATGTCGATTTCCTTATGGAAATCCGACTTGAGGCCATACAGCCCCGAGCGCGAGCGCAGGTAGGACAGCGCCGCCCGGGCCGACTCCTGCATGACGTCGCCAAGCTTGCCGGTGATCTCCACCTTGCCCGTGCCGGGCATGATGGCCGCTTCGACCATGAGCAGTTCGCCGCCGACCTCGGTGTAGGCCATGCCGGTGCACAACCCGACCTTGGGCGAAGGCTCCATCTCGCCGTGGCGATGCTTGGGCACGCCGAGGTAGGATTCGAGGTTGGCCGAGCTGATCTCAAAGCCCCCTTCCGATTCCTTGCCCTCGACCAGCTTTCGGGCCACCTTGCGGCAGACACTGGCGATCTCGCGTTCAAGATTGCGCACGCCGGCCTCGCGGGTATAGCGGCGGATGATGGTCACCAGGGCGTCGTCGGTCAGGGTGATGTTGTCCCCGGACAGGCCGTGCTGTTCGATGTTTTTGGGCAACAGAAAACGGCTGCCGATCTGCGCCTTCTCGGTTTCGAGATAGCCCGGAATGCGGATGATCTCCATGCGGTCCTGCAGGGGCAGCGGGATCGAGTGCAGGGAGTTGGCCGTGGTGATGAAAAAGATCTTGGACAGGTCGTAGTCCAGATCGAGATAATGGTCGTTGTAGGCGTAGTTCTGTTCGGGATCGAGCACTTCGAGCAGGGCCGAAGAGGGATCGCCCCTGAAATCCGTGCTCATCTTGTCCACTTCGTCCAGGCAAAAGACCGGGTTGTTGAACTTCACGCGTTTGAGCGACTGGATGATCTTGCCCGGCAGCGCCCCGACATAGGTGCGCCTGTGGCCGCGAATCTCGGCCTCGTCGCGCACGCCGCCAAGGGACAGGCGGACGAATTCCCGGCCCATGGCCCGGGCAATGGACTTGGCCAGAGACGTCTTGCCGACGCCCGGAGGGCCGACCAGACACAGGATGGGTCCCTTGATGCGGTCCACGAGCTTTTGCACGGCCAGAAACTCAAGGATACGTTCCTTGGGCTTGTCCAGGCCATAGTGGTCGGTGTTGAGGATGGCCTCGGCCGCCAGGATGTCGAGATCGGTGTCCTGGTAGACCTGCCAGGGCAGATCCAGAATCCATTCCACGTAGTTGCGCACAACCGTGTATTCGGCCGAAGACGGCGGGATCTGGCGCAGCTTTTTAATCTCGCGCAGGGTCTTTTCCCGCGCCTCCTCAGGCATGTTCTTTTCTTCGAGGCGCTTTTCGAATTCAACGGCCTCGGCAGCAGGATCGTCCTCGCGGCCCATCTCTTTGTTGATGGCCTTTATCTGTTCGTTTAAATAGTACTCTTTCTGGTTCTTCTCCATCTGCTGCTTGACGCGGTTTTTGATCCGCTTTTCGATGGAGGATATTTCGATTTCGCCCTGGAGAAAGGCATAGGTCTCTTCCAGGCGGCGCATGGGTTCGAGCTCTTCGAGCACGCCCTGCTTCTTGATGTAGTCCACCTTGAGGTGCGGCATCACCGCATCGGCCAGACGGCCCGGGGAGGTGATGGAATTGATGGCCAGAATGGTTTCCGGGGCCAGCTTCTTGTTGATGCGGCCGTAGTGCTCGAGCGACTCCTGGGTGGCCCGGATCAGCGCATCGGATTCGGGACCATGGGTCTCCTCTTCCGGCACCCGGCGCACCGTGACCATGGGATAATTGGCGTCCTCGCCCATGGTCATGGTCTCGGATTCCCACTCGGCCCGGTACAGGCCCTCGAAAAGCACCTTGATGGTGCCGTCGGGCAGGCGCAGCATCTGCAGAATCTTGCTCACCGTGCCCATCTCGAAGAGGTCTTCGGAGGTGGGCTTTTCGGTTTCCGGCGAACGCTGGGCGACCAGAAAAATTTTCTTGTCATGGGCGGCGACGGCCTGTTCGATGGCTTTGATCGAAGCCTCGCGGCCGACGAAAAGGGGGGCTATGGAACGCGGAAACATCACGACTTCCCGCAGGCTCATCATGGGCAGACGTATGGTCTCGGCGGCGAACCGGTTGTTATCGAAGGTAAATCCAGTCATGCAACCTCCCGCTCACGGGGTTTATTTCGGCTCGCGCCACCGTCGGACCGGGTGTCACCCGATCCGGCGGCAAGGCGGCAGAAAGTGAGGTAAGGCCGGATAACCCGTTGTCAAACGAGAGGAGACAGGGGTGTCAGGCCGTTTTCACTTCCTGATGATAAAACAGAAGTGGTTCGATGCCCTTTTCCACCACAGCCTTGTTGACCACGCACTCCTTGACGCCGGACAGCGACGGCAGCTTGTACATGATTTCCAGCATGATGGTTTCCATGACGTTTCGAAGGCCGCGTGCGCCGGTTTTGCGTTCTATGGCCTTGTGCGCAATAGAATCCAGGGCGTTTTTGGAGAAACGCAGCTGCACCTTGTCCAGTTCGAAAAGCTTCTGGTACTGTTTGACCAGGGCATTTTTCGGTTCGGTCAGGATGCGCACCAGGTCTTCCTGGGTCAATTCTTCAAGGCTCGTCAGGATGGGGATACGGCCGACAAATTCAGGGATGAGCCCGAACTTGATCAGGTCGGCCGGATGGGCCTGGGTGAGCAGCTTGGACATGTCGTCGTCGTTTTTGGCCTCGACCTTGGCCCCAAAGCCCATGGCCGAGCCGCGCATCCGCTGGCCCACGATCTTTTCCAGGCCGATGAACGCGCCGCCGACGATAAACAGGATATTGGAGGTGTTGAGGCGAATGAATTCCTGCTGCGGGTGCTTGCGGCCCCCCTTGGGCGGAATATTGGCTTCGGTTCCCTCGATGATCTTCAAAAGGGCCTGCTGCACGCCCTCGCCCGACACGTCGCGGGTAATCGACGGGCTGTCGCCCTTGCGCGCGATCTTGTCGATCTCGTCGATGTAGATGATGCCCTTGCTGGCCGCCTCGATGTCGTAATCGGCGTTTTGCAGCAACTGGACCAGGATGTTTTCCACGTCCTCGCCCACGTAGCCGGCCTCGGTCAGCGTGGTGGCGTCGGCGATGGCAAAGGGGACGTTTAGAATCCGGGCCAGGGTCTGGGCCAGCAGCGTCTTGCCGGAGCCGGTGGGGCCGATCAGCAGGATGTTGCTCTTGTCGATTTCGACGTCGTCGGCGCCGGCGGCGCTGGCGTAGTAGACGCGCTTGTAATGGTTGTGCACGGCCACGGCCAGAATCTTCTTGGCCTGTTCCTGGCCGATGACGTAATCGTCGAGCAGGCGTTTGATCTCGGCGGGAGCCAGCAGCTTGCCCCCCTCGGTCTCTTCGCTGACGGATTCCTGGGCGATGATCTCGTTGCAAAGGGCCACGCATTCATCACAGATATAGACATCCGGGCCGGCGATGAGCCGCTGCACCTCGTCCTGGTTCTTGCCGCAAAACGAGCAACACAACTCGCCCGACACGGTACTTTTCTTCCTCGTCATACGGGAAAACCCACCCTGCCCGGCATTCCGGGCCATTTTAACCGCCAACCAGTCCTAGGCCTGTTCGGGTTCCTTTTTTCCAAGCGGTTCCCTGGTGGTCAACACCTTGTCGATAAGGCCGTACGCCACGGCTTCCTCGGCGCTCATGAAATTGTCGCGCTCGGTGTCCACCCTGATTTTCTCGATATCCTGGCCGGTATGGTGGGCCATGATCTCGTTTAAGGTGTCACGGGTGCGCCTGGTTTCCTTGGCATGGATCTCGATATCCGTGGCCTGTCCCTGGTATCCGCCAGAGGGCTGGTGGATCATGATGCGGCTGTGCGGCAGGGCGTAGCGCATTCCCGTGGCCCCGGCGCAAAGGAGCAGGGCTCCCATGCTGGCGGCCTGTCCCAGGCACAGGGTGGAAACCGGCGGCAGCACGTAGCGCATGGTGTCGTAGATGGCCAGCCCCGACGAGACAACGCCGCCCGGGGAATTGATGTACATGAAAATTTCCTTCTCGGGATCCTCGGATTCGAGAAAGAGCAGCTGGGCGCAGATCAGGTTGGCAATGTGGTCGTCGACAGCGTCGCCAAGCAGGATGATGCGGTCCCGAAGCAGCCGCGAATAAATGTCATAGGCACGTTCGGTGCGACCGGTCGTTTCGATGACTATGGGGATGGTGGCCATCACGTTCCCTTTGGTATGCCGGGGGCGACGGCTTGCGACGGTTTTGTCCGCAAACCGCGACCGCCACGACCGCCCGGCTTTGTTTGGCAGACGAAGCAGCCGGTGTGACGGGGCTGCTTCGTCCGGGTTTCATTTTAAATGCAAGAAACAGGCCTCGATGTCTAGGCCGTTCCCTCGGCAGCGTCGGCCGACTCGACCGGGGCCACCTTGGTCACCATGGCGCTGGCGTAGATCAAATCGGCTGCCTTGTCGCACAGCAGTTTGTCGCGCACCATGATCATCATGCCGTTGTCCTCGTAGTAGCGCTTGAGCAACACGACGTCCTGTCCGACCTGGGTCGAGAGGCGGTAGAAAAACGCATCCATCTCCTGGGGGGTGACGGCAAGTTCTTCCTTGAGGGCCACGGCGGCGAGGAAAATCTGGGTCTTGACCAGTTCCTCGGCCCGGGGCTTCATCTCGACTTCGATATCGGCCAGGGACTTGCCCGTGGACTCCAGGCTCTTGCCCCGGCGCTCCAACTGGGTGACGAACTCCTGGACCATCTGGCCAAGCTGCTGCTCGACGGTAGCCGGCGGCAGCGGGAAATCAACAGCGGCCAGCAACTTGTCGATCAGCTTTTTCTGGGCCGACGAGCGGTGCAGGTCTTCGCGCGATTTCTTGTAGGACATGGTAATGGCTTCGCGCATCTTGTCCAGGTCTTCGAAGTTGCCGGCCTTCTTGGCCAGCTCGTCGTCGACCGGCGGCAGGGTGCGGACCTTGATGACATGGACGGCGATCTTCATGGTCACGGTACGGCCGGCCAGATCGGTATTGATGAAATCGGCCGGGAAGGTGATCTCGCCCTCGCCTTCGGAGCCGGCGGGCACGGTCTTGACCAGGGCTTCGAAGTCGGCCAGGGACTGGCCCTCGCCAAGGGTCATCTCGAAATTCTCGGCCCGTACGCCGGGAATGGCCTGGCCGTTTTCAAAGGCCTCGAAGGTGACGGAAACCACGTCGCCGTCGGCCGGGGTGCGGTTGTCGCTTATGGGCGCGACTTCGGCCAGATTCTTGCGCACGCGCTCGATGACGGACTCGATGTCGGCTTCCGAGACCACGACATCCTCTTCCTCGATGGCCTGGCCCTTGTATTCGGGCAGGTCAAAGGCCGGGGCGTGCTCGAAGCTGAAGGTGTATTCCAGCGGTTCGCCCTTGGCCAGGGCGGCCTCGCTCACGTCCAGGCCCGACAACGGGGAGAGCTTGAGTTCGCCCATGATGTCGTTGATGTGGACGTTGATCAGGTCGGTGGTGGCTTCGCCGACGACTTCCTTCTTGAAACGCTGTTCAATGACGCTCGACGGCACTTTGCCTTTGCGAAAGCCCTTTATGTCGGCCTTGGAGCGAAAAAGCGCTACGGCGGTGGACAGGGCGGCGGTGGCTTCTTCGGCCGGAACGCTCACGTTAACCTGCGTTTTGACAGGGGAAATCTGAGTGACGGTATATTCCAAGGCTTCCTCCAAGATGTTCGCCGAAGCCCTCGTGGGCGCAGCGGATTGTGGGTCGTGTCGGGTAAATCAGGACTATGATACGAAATGGGATATGCTACAGGATGGCACGGGAAAAGGAAAGCGCCAAAATCCGGGACCCCCGGAGCGCCGCGAAGCCCCGCATTATGTGACTCCGGGGAAAAAGGCAATCAGGATGCGCAGCCAAAGCCCCCGCCGCCCGGCGTTTCGATGCGAAGCCGGTCGCCCGGGCGCAGCCGCACGTGAAATTTGCCCGGCATGACCATCTCGCCGGTCCGGCGCGTCACTACATTGACGCCTGCCGCCCCCTCGCCGCCGCCGTCCAGGCCCCACGGCCCGCGCAACCGTCGATCCGAGAGCACCGTCGCCTCCATCACGGCCAGGGCCTCGATTTCCCGCACCAGGCCCTCGCCGCCTGCATGCCGCCCGGCCCCGCCAGAGCCGTGCCGCAGGGCGTAGCGCGTCACCCGCAGCGGATAGGCGTATTCCAGGGCTTCAATCGGGGTATTGAGCGTATTGGTCATGTGGGAATGGACAGCCGATTGCCCGTTGCCGGCAGCATCGGCCCCGGCCCCGCCGGCCAGGGTTTCATAATAGGTAAAGGCCGCGCCGGTCCGGGGATCGACCCCGCCCATGGCCAGATTGTTCATGGTGCCCTGGGAGGCCGCGGGGATGCGTCCGGGCAGGGCCGGAGCCAGGGCGCGCAAAATCACGTCCACGATGCGCTGGGAGGTTTCCACGTTGCCGCCGGCCACTGCGGCCGGCGACAGCGCGTGCACCACCGTTCCCGGTTTGGTGCGTATGGTCAGCGGGCGCAGGCAGCCGGCATTGGCCGGTACGGCCTCGCCGGCCAGGGCGCGGAAAACGTAGAGCGCGGCCGACACGGCTATGGCCCGCACGGCATTGATGCAACCGCCGGACTGGGGGTCGCTGGCCCGGAAATCCAGCTCGGCCTCGCCGCCTTCGATGGTAAGCGTCAGGCGCACGGCCACTTCCCCGCCGCCGACCCCGTCGTCATCCAGGCTGTCTTCGGCTGTATAGATGCCGTCGGGTATGGCCGCTATGGCGGCGGCCATGAGCCGCTCGGCATAGTCGAGCAGCGCCCCGGCCATGGCCGTCACCGCGTCCGGACCGTGGGCCGCGACCAGGGCTTCCAGACGGGCAACACCGGTGCGGTTGGCCATGATCTGGGCCGAGAAATCGCCTTGCCGTTCTTGCGGCGTGCGCACGTTGGCCAGGAAAAGGCCCATGACGTCGGCGACGATTTCGCCCCCGGCCACCACCTTGACCGGCGGTATGATAAGGCCTTCCTGGTAGATGGAAGTGGAAAGCGGCATGGAGCCGGCGGCCATGCCACCGACGTCGGCGTGGTGGGCGCGGCTGGCCACGTAAAAAAGCGGTGTGCTGCCGCCGGCATAGACCGGGGCCACCAGCGTTATGTCGGGCAGATGGGTGCCGCCCTGAAACGGATCATTGAGCATGACCATATCGCCCGGGGCCATGTCCACGGCGTCGATGGCGGCGCGCACGGACAGCGGCATGGAGCCGAGATGCACCGGTATGTGGGCAGCCTGGGCCACCATATCGCCGGCGGCATTGAACACGGCGCAGGAGAAATCGCGGCGTTCTTTGATATTGGGCGAATAAGCGGTCCGGGTCAGGGCAACGCCCATTTCCTCGGCCACCGAAGCGAACTTGTTCTTAAACACCTCAAGGGTGATGGGGGTGATGTTCATGTACCTGCGCCGTCCGTCAACTGTTTTGCTTCGCGCCGTGCTGCGACAGAAATGCCGCAAAATCCCCGGCATAGGCCTTCGCACCAATGTGCGTAAATCGCCCCGGCACACTGACGTGCACCTGTCCGCCGATGTCGCGCCAGCGCCTGCAAAAGGCGTAATCCTCGGGCAGATAGTCGCGCGTCTCGGGATCAATCATCGTATCGAAAAAAGCGTAGTTCTCGGCCGCGGCCTCGTTGGTGCAGGCAAAACGGTAGCGCAATGCCGGGTAGGCGTCCACAAGGCGGGCAAACACGTTCCGACGGATCAGCATGAAGCCGGTGGCGGCGTATTCCACTTCCAAAAAGCCCTGCTCGTCCATCTTGCAGCCGGGCTTGACCTTGACCGCGTAATCGAGGCTGGCCGCCTCGGCCACGGCCGGCGGCGTGCCGGCCGGTTGGGCCATGACCCGCTCCACGGAGAGTCCCTTGACCGGATAGACGCCGCAGACAACATCCTTGTCCGCGCCCAAAAGCCGCGTGACCATGCGGGGGTCGAATTCGATGTCCGCGTCGATAAAAAGCAGATGCGTGGCCCGCTCGTCGCGTAAAAACTCACTTACAATGGAGTTTCGCGCCCGGGTGATGAGGCTCTCGTGGCAGGGGGTGAGCAGACGAAAGGGGACTTTCGCCCGATTGAGCACGTCTTTGAGCGCCAGCATGGACAGCATATAGGGCACGGTGACCATGCCGCCGAAACACGGCGTGCCGATGACAAGCATTACACCTCTCCCCTGCCCCGGCCCAAAGGCCGCAACGCCAAGCCAGGGGCCGTACCGGGAGCAGGCTGGCTCAGGCGACGACGGCCAGGGCCAAGCTGCCCGGTCACCATGCCGCCGCCACCGAGGGGAAAAATCCGCCCGGCCGCACGCCGTCTAGGCCTGTCCGCCCGTGGCGATGATGATATTGCCAAACCCGTCCACATGGGCCGTGGCCCGCGGCGGCACAAAGGTGGTGGCCGAAGTCTCGGCCACCAGCGCCGGGCCGTCGAAGCGGTTGCCGGGCAACAGATTGGCCCGGTCATACCACATGGCGGCCAGCTCCCGACCGCGCCAGATGAGCGGGCGTTCCCCGAGTTTCGCTTCTGCCGGCACGGCAGCGACGAGATGCTCGGCCTCCACCAACTCCGGTTTGTCGGTTACGACCTTGGCCCGGATACGCAGGGTCACCACCTCGATGACGGCCTTGGGATGCTTGAAGCCGAAGATGGCCTCGTGGCGGTTGTGGAAGGCCAGGAACGGGTCGGCCACGAAACGGATGGGCAGTTCGTGGGACTGGCCCTTATAACGCATGTCGAGCTGGCGTTCGAGGACGATGCGCGCTCCGGGCGCTTCCTCGGCCATGACCTGCCGGGCCCGGGTTTCCAGGGTGCCGAAAAGCCCGGCCACCTCGATGAGGTCGGTTTTGTCCGAGGCGGCCATGACCGTCTCGGAAAAGTCCCGGACAACATCGGCAAAAAGCATGCCCAGGGCGGAAAAAAGCCCGGGATGGCGCGGCACCACGACCGTTTCGACGCCAAGAAGCCGGGCCAGGGACACGGCATGAAGCCCGCCGGCCCCGCCGTAGGACAGCAAGGCGAACTCGGCCGGATCATGGCCGCGCTCGACAGAGATGACCCGGATGGCCCGCTCCATGGCCGACTCGGCCACGGCCACGACGCCCTCGGCCGCTTCAATGGCCGAAAGCCCGGCCGAGGCTCCAAGGGCTGCAAACAGTTCCGGCAGCCGCTCCGGGAAAAGCGGCATGGCCCCGCCTAAAAAGTGGTCCGGGGCCAGACGCCCCAAAAACAGGTTGGCGTCGGTGACGGTGAGGCCCTCACCCCGGCCGTAGCAGGCCGGACCGGGCACGGCCCCGGCGCTCTGCGGCCCGACCCGAAGCGCCCCGCCGGCATCGATGGCCGCCAACGACCCGCCACCGGCCCCGACCGTGTGGATGTCGAGCATGGGCGTTTTGATGGGCATGCCAGCCAGCACCGTCTCGGTGGCCATGGACAGGCTGCCGTCGAGCAGGGACACATCGGTTGACGTGCCACCCATGTCAAAGGTGATGAGCCGGTCAAAGCCGGCGGCCTTGCCAACGGCCAAAGCGGCCACGACCCCGCCGGCCGGGCCGGAAAGCACCGTGCGCACGGGTTCGCGCCGGGCGGTATCGGCGGCAATGAGCCCGCCGCTGGACTGCATGACGCAAAGGGCCGTCCCGTCCGGCAGCCCGGCGGCCAGATCGCCCAGATAGGCGCGCATGGCCGGGGCAACATAGGCGTTGACCACGGTGGTGGCGGCGCGTTCATACTCGCGAAATTCAGCCAGGATGTCGGAGGAAAGCGAGACCGAAAGCCCGGCTTCAGCCAGGGCTTCGCCAAGCAGCAACTCGTGTTCGGGCTTAAGAAAGGAAAAAAGCAGGCAGACAGCCACGGAATCGGCCCCGGCGGCGGCCACGCGCATGGCCAACTCGCGGGCGGCCTCAGGAGTCAGCTCCTCACGGACGCGGCCCTCGGCGTCAACCCGGCCCGGTGCACCGAACCGAAGCGCCTGGGGCACCAGACACGCTTCCTTGCGGCTGGACAGATCGTACAATTCGAGACGATCCTGACGGCCTATGGCGATGATGTCTTCAAAACCGGCATTGGCCACAAAGGCCGTCACAGCACCCCGGCGTTCGAGCAGGGCATTGGTGGCCACGGTGGAGCCGTGCATGACCTGGCCGGGGACAAGGGGCAAACGGCCAAGGCCCTCCAGGATGGCTCTTGAGGGGTTGTCCGGACTGGAGGGCAGCTTGACCACGACAAAGCCCTGCTCCGTCCGACAGATAATATCGGTAAAGGTGCCGCCGGTATCCACGCCGACAACGGCCATCGCGCCCCCTTTCTCCCTTGCTGCGAAGGGATGCGGTAATGCTCGGTTAAATAACGGCTGCGCAACGAAGCCCTGCGCCGTAGAAATGGAACGGACCGTGTCCCCGGAGGAAACACGGGCCGCAATTCCGGACGCGAGAGGACGGGCCTCATCCGGGATACGCCCACTATCGCGGGTTTCCGTTTTTTTTCAAGGGGCAACGCCGCCCCACCGAAAGGATGGAACGGCGTTGTCACCAGATCGGCAAAAAACGGAAGTTTTAGAGGTTGTTGGCCAGCAGTTCGCCAAAGGCGGCGCAGCCGACGGTGACCGCCCCCGGAATCTGGTCGGCCAGATCCACGGTGACTTTCTTGTTGGTGATGGTCTTGTCCATGGAATCGTGAATAAGCTTGGCGGCCTCGTGCCAGCCGAGGTGCTCAAGGAGCATGGCGCCGCTTAAGACCAGGCTGCCGGGGTTGGCCTTGTCCTTGCCGGCGATTCCGGGGGCCGTGCCGTGGGTCGGCTCGAAAAAGGCCAGCTTTTCGCTCATGTTGACGCCGGGAGCCAGTCCCAGGCCGCCGACCTGGGCGGCCAGGGCGTCGGAGATGTAGTCGCCGTTTAAGTTGGTGGTGGCGATGACGGAATAGTCCTGGGGACGCATGAGCGCCACCTGGAACATGTTGTCGGCAATGCGGTCCTTGATGACGATGGGCTTGGTTCCGCCGGCGGCGGCGTCCTGCTCGGTCATGCAGGCCTCGGCAAATTCCGTGGCCGCCACTTCATAGCCGAAGGCCCGGAAAGCGCCCTCGGTATACTTCATGATGTTGCCCTTGTGGACCAGGGTGACGCTTGGCAGCTTGTGGGCGACCGCGTGCTGGATGGCCTTGCGCACCAGACGCTTGGAGCCGGCCGGGGTGATGGGCTTGATGCCGATGCCGGCGGTGGCGTCCACCTTGGCCCCGAGTTCGTCGCACAAAAAGGCGATCAGCCGCTTGGCCTCAGGCGTGCCGGAGGCGTATTCGATGCCGGCGTAAACGTCTTCGGTGTTTTCCCGGAAAATGATCATGTCCACGAGGTCCGGGCGCTTGACCGGGGACTCGATGCCCTTGAAATAGCGGATGGGCCGGATGCAGGCGTAGAGGTCCAAAACCTGGCGCAGGGTGACGTTTAAGCTGCGAAATCCACCGCCGACCGGGGTGCCAAGGGGCCCCTTGAAGGCGAGTTCGGCCGTGCTCAGGGCGTCGACGGTGGCCTGGGGCAGGTAATCCCCGGTTTCCTTGAAGGCTTTCTCGCCGGCGAGCAGTTCCTTCCACACGAGCTTGCGACCCTCGCCGTAGGCCTTGGCCACGGCAGCGTCGAGAACCGGCCGCCCGGCCGCCCAGACATCCGGGCCGATGCCATCGCCTTCAATCCAAAATACCGTCTTTTCCATGCGCCTTGACTCCTCTGGGAAATTTTGAACAAACACTACGGTAAAAAGGGAGTCGGTCATTTGTCAACCGACCCTGCCGCCACGGGGTCAAGAAAAGCCTCGGCAAATTCCCGGGCCACCCGTTTCTGGTGCACCTCGGACATGGTCCAGTATTCGGCGTCGGCCCCGCACAGGATAAGGACCTGGGCAAGGGCCGCCTCCCGCCCCTCCCGGTCAAGCCCGGACCAGTCCTGTCGGGCCATGCGCCTGGCCGCCTCGCTGCGGCAGGCTTCGACGTAGCGCCGGGGGGCAGGGACCTCCGCCTTGGCCCGGACATCCGGCCCGCCCCCGGGTCCGGGCGCATACCGGCCCCCGAGCCGGACATGTTCAAACAAGGGGAACACCGGTTTGGGCACGATGTGCTGCAGGCCGAAAAGCAGCCCGGCCAAGGCAAGGAATGCGAGGGGAACAAGAGGCTTGCGATCCATGGACGTCCCCGGCCGGAGCGCGCGGGATGTCCCGTATGCGGCATAAAGCAGCGTACGGCTCCCGACGCCTCCCGGCAGCCGCGCCCAGCCAGGGGCAGCCCTGGCTGGCAGACGCGGGTTTGGAAGACATCCCGCCCGTTACTGCTGCGG
The DNA here is from genome assembly GCF_001936595.1 of Desulfovibrio sp. DV. GTDB lineage: Bacteria > Desulfobacterota > Desulfovibrionia > Desulfovibrionales > Desulfovibrionaceae > Solidesulfovibrio. The sequence goes on along the minus strand of NZ_MLBG01000007.1, from coordinate 33,488 downwards.
GGTCTCGGCGGCATAACGCCGCATTTTCGTTGTCACATTGTCTTCGATCCAGTGGGCGTCCCACCACTCGATGGGAATGACCGGCTGGCCGGAGAGGTACACGGCAAACAGCACCTGATCGCCCGGGGTCAGCCCCGTGGTGCCGGTCGCGCCCACCGGGTCGCCCTTTTTGACGGCGTCGCCCGCGGCCACGGCCATTGAGGACAGGTTGGCGTAGACCGTGGACAGGCCCAGGCCGTGGTCGATGACCACGGTGTTGCCGTAGACGCCAAGCGGGCCGGCAAAAACGACGTTGCCGGAATTTGCCGCCGGCACCTGGGCTCCGGGAACCGAGGCAAGACCGATGCCGTTGCTCACCTCCCGGCCGATCTCCTGGCCGTTGGCGACATAGACCCGCTGCGCCCCAAAGGAGCCGCGCACAACCGACCGGGGCAGGTAGATGAACCCGCCCTCCCAAAGCGGCTCCGGTCCGGACTTGGCAGCCAGGGAGGCGATGAAGTCGGCATTTTGCCGGCGCAGTTCGCTGTTTAATTTTTTGAAACGCTCAACCGGATCGCGCTCCTGGGGGAACAGGCCGGCAAAGGCCGGCAGGCGGGCCGCCAGGAATTCGTCGGTGATCTCCACCCGCTCCTCGCGAAAGCGCCTTTTAATGGCCATATTGACGAAAAATCCGGTTTTTTCGTTGCCGGCGGCATCCTCGACAAAGAGCCTGGGTTTGTAGGCGTCGGGTTCCATGTCGCTCGGAAAGGCAAAGAGGCAGACGTATTGGCCGCTTTTTTGCTTATAGCCCGGATAGAACCTGTCGCCCACCATCACCCCGCTTCGGGCAACATCCTTGTTGACCTCGTAGACGACCAGACCGGCACCGCCCTGGCGCATGTAATGGGCCGGGGTGAGAGCCTTGATCGTGGGCGGCACGGGATCAAGGTGCATCCGCTTGGAGACGCGGGCGGCGTTGCCGGCGCCGAGATTGGCATGGGAGCCGTCAAAGGCGGCAATCTGCATCTCGAAGGTCCCGCCGCGCAGTTCCGAGGATTCCAGGGAGAAGCGCTCGGAGACGCGGTCGCGGGGCGGATCGTAGTTTTTGCGCAGGACGTCCACCCGGCGCTGGCCCTGGGCCACGGTGACCGTGAGGGAGCGGATGCCGGACTGGTCGTCGGAGGCCGAGACAACGAAGGGGCGCTTCATGGATGCGGCTTCGGCCTCGGGCGAGAGCGTCACCTGCGGCTTTTCCGCGTCCTTGAGAAACAGATAATAGCCGGCAAAACCGGCCACAGCCAACGGGGATGCGAGCAATCCCAGGGCGACAAACCAGAATATCGGGCCGGTTGCGCCGCGTTTTTTAAACGGCTTTCTGATGCGCATGTCAAACGTATCCCCTGTCTGCCGGATGACGACAGTATAGGTGAGGCCAGAGCCCCGGGCAAGCCGCATCGTGCCGCCCGGGATGACAACGGAGGTTTTCCATGACCACTGACAATGCAACAACGCCCCCGGCGGCGCCGGCTTCCCTGTCCCCGGCCCCGGACAGACGGCGTTCCCTGGCCGGGCCGGCGGCCGCGGCCTCGCTGGCCGTTGCCGCCCTGTGCCTGGGCAGTGCCGCCGACTGGTTGGCGGAGCGTACGGCCGCCCTTCGCCACGAAACCATCTGGCTGACCCAGAACGCGGCCATGCAGGCGGGCGAAGCCAAGCTTGCGGCCTCGCTTTTTTCCATCGACCCGGATGAGCGTCGACGCCTTCGCCTGACGGCCACGGCCTATTGCCCGGACTGTCTGGCCGACGAGGACGGCCCCCAGCTCTCGGCCCTGGGCGCGCCGGTGCGGGCCGGACGCACGGTGGCCGTCTCGCGCGACCTGCGCCGGCTGCTTGGCCGCACGGTCTATATCGAAGGATTCGGGGTGCGGGTGGTCGAGGACCTCATGCACCCGCGCTTTGCCGGCCGCATGGACCTGTGCCTGCCAGGCAAACGCCAAGCCCTGGACTTTGGCGTCCAGAACCTGGATGTCGTGGTTCTCGACTGAATCCCGGGCCGGCTAGTAGGCCCCGCGCATACTCAGCACCACCGGAATGGTGCGCAGCAGTATCCGAATGTCCATGGCCACGGACCAGGTATCGACGTATTCGATGTCCAGTTCCATCATGCGCTCAAAGGGCGTATCGTTGCGGCCACTGATCTGCCACAGGCAGGTGATGCCGGGTTTGACCCCAAAGCGCCGCCTGGGCCAGTCTTTTTCAATGCGCTCAACATCCCGAAGCGGCAGCGGACGCGGCCCCACAAGACTCATGTCGCCGCGCAGCACATTGACGAGCTGAGGCAGCTCATCAATGCTCGTGCGCCGCAGCCATCGGCCAAGCGGCGTGATGCGGGGATCATTTTTGATTTTAAAGATCGCCCCGTCCATCTCGTTTTGGGCCTCAAGCTCCTCCTGCATGGAGGCAGCGTTTTGCACCATGGTGCGAAACTTGTAAAACTTGAAAATCCGCTTGCCAAGCCCAACCCGGTCCTGGGCAAAGAGAGCCGGCCCGGGCGAGGTGAGCCGAATGAGCCCCCAGGCGGCGGCCAAAAGCGGCGACAAAACGATAAGCGCGGCCAGGGACACGGCCACGTCGAGAAAGCGTTTGATAATGCGCTCACGCTCATCGGCCAGGGTGTTGGAGATGGTCACCGCCACTTCGCCGCCATGGCCCCCCGGGCGGCTATGCGGGTTTTTCAGCTCGAAAAGCCGCGTCACCACGGTCACCGACACCCCCTGCTCCTCGCAGGCCGACACCAGGGCCGTGGCCCTGTGGCACAACTGCTCCAGGGACAGGCAGATGACCACCTCGTCCACCACATGCTGGCGCAGATAGTCGGTCAGCCCATCAAGGCCGGCCGCCAGTTGCATGGCTTCGGGAAGCGGCCCGGCGGGCGGGGCGGCTTCCCAGGCATCGGCCACAAAACCCAGGAACCGGTAGCCGTGTTCGGGATGGGCCAGCATATCCCGGGCGATTTCCTGGGCCCGCGCCCCGGTGCCCACCACCAGGGTGCGACGGCGCAGGAGCCCCTGGGCCTCGCCCAGAAAAAGCAGACGCCGGGTCATGAAGCGGACGACCACGCCGCCGGCGGCGGCCAGGAACCAGTAGGCGGCCAGAAAGGCGGGGGTGGCCAGGGGCGGGCGCAACACGGCGGCGGCCACAAGCAGCACAAGCAGGACGCCGGTGACGGCCTTGATGGTTGCCTTGAGTGTTTCGCGCCGGTTGTAGAGCGCCATTTCGGTGTACAGGCCAAACAGCGGAAACACGCTGACCGTCCCAACGAGCACGCTCAGAAGCAGGGCCACACTGACTGCATCAAGATGCAGATGGGCGGCGGAAGCCGTTTCCGGGGTCAGTGTTGTGGAGAAGGCCGCCGCAACAACCAGTGCAACTGCGGCCAAAGCCAGGTCTAGGGCGCGAAGCCAGGTAATGGCTCCCTGTCTGGATGCAAATGGCAAGACGTCCCCCCGATGCGATTGCGGCCCCAGTCCATGGCAGGCGGGCCATTCCTGCGCGTTCTCACCCGGCCGGCAGACCGATCCGGGGAAACCGCATTCAAACACTCTACCCCAACCGCTTCGGGAAATGCAACCTCCGGGCCACTTTGTGCGTCGTCGGCAGGCTAGGGCACCAGCAGCACCTTGATGTCGCAGACATTGGTATTGGTGGGACCGGTTTTGAGGAGTTGTCCGACCGCTTCAAAATAGTGGTAGGCATCATTGGCCGCCAGATAGGCCCGGGCATCGAGGCCAAGGGCGCGCCCCTGGCGCAAAATCTCCAGGCTGGCAAACGCACCGGTAGCATCCGTCGGACCATCGGAACCATCGGTGGAGGCGGCCAGGAACACGGCTTCCTCGGCGTTTTTGGCCTCGCCGGTCAACCCGGCCAGAAAGGCCAGGGCCATTTCCTGGTTGCGCCCGCCCTTGCCCGGACCGCGCAGGGTCACGGTGGTCTCGCCGCCGGCAATGACGCAGGCCGGCCGCGGCAGGGGCACGGCGTATTCGGCGATATCCTTGGCCATGCCAAGAAAAAGGTTGGCCATCTCCCGGGCTTCGCCGATCAGGTGCGAGGTCAGGACCAGCGTGGCGTAGCCCAGGGTGGCCGCCTTGTCCCGGGCGGCCAAAAGGGCCTGGAAATTGGTGCCGATAAGCACCGTGCGGGTGGTGTCGAAGACCGGGTCGCCGGCCTTGGGGGTTTCCGGGGCGCGCCCGGCAGCCACGTCGGTCAGCACGGCCAGGGCCTCGGGGGCCACGGTGTCGCGCACGGCGTAGCGGTCAAGCACGGCCAGGGCATCGGCGGCGTCGGTGGAATCCGGCACGGTCGGGCCGCTGGCAATGACGTCGAGGTCGTCGCCGACCACGTCGGACAGGAGCAGGCCCAGGCAGTCGGCCGGGGCGATGGCCGCGGCCAGCCGGCCGCCTTTGACTGCCGAAAGCTTTTTTCGAACGCAGTTTATTTCGTTGATGGTGGCCCCGCAAGCGAGAAGCGCCCGGGTGGTGGCCTGCTTGTCGGCCAGCGTCAGCCGGCGTCCGGGCACGGCCAGGGGCGCGGCCAGGATGGCCGACCCGCCGCCGGAAACCAGCACGATGACCAGATCCCCCGCCCCGGCCGCCTCGGCCATGGCCAGGACCTCCCGAGCGGCGAAAGCGCCGCGTTCGTCCGGCACGGGATGGGCCGCCTCCAGAAGCCGGATGCGGGAAAGCGTCTCCAGATAGCCTTCCTTGACCGCCACCACCCCGGCCGTGATGCGCTCGCCCAGAAGGCGCTCCAGACCAAGGGCCATGCGGGCCGAGGCCTTGCCCATGCCGAGCACGAAAATGCGTTTGTAGCCCGACAGGTCGTAGGCGTGGCACTCGGTTTCCGTGGTGACCCGAAGGACGTCCCCGGTCAGGGTCAGCACCCGCTGCATCATGGCCAGGGGATCGACGCGGGCAAGCCCGGCCCGGAAAATCGTTTCGGCATCGGCAAGGCTGCGGCCCATGGTCGTCCTCCGTGGCGGGGCATCTGGCCCCGGTTGGCTGTTGCCAGGGAGTGCCAGCCAGGGCACGGCGCGTCAAGGCGGTCTGGCCTTTTGGCCCGCTTCACCGGACCCCGGGATAGCCAAACGCCGCCGGCCGGCGTAGCATGGGCGGCACACGGCCTCCCCTTCGCCAACGCCGCCAGCCGGCAAACGAGAGCAGTTTTAACGCCATGCGCCAGCCCGACCCGACCCATCTGCCGTTTTCGCTCGCCGCCCTGGGCCACGATTTCGCCCCGGCCACCCCGGACCGGGACAGTCCGGGCACGCCGGGCTGCTGGATCATCCTGCGGGAAAACGGGCTCGTCCTATGCCGTGACGGACTCGGCCTGCCCGACGGCGTCCTGCCCGTAGCCGGACCTTTTGCCGTGCCGCCGGTGCTGGTCGGCTTCTGGCAGGGCCGGCCGCTTCGGGCGGCCCGGCTGGAACCCGAGGCCGGCCTGCCGGCCGGACTGATGGCTGTGAGCGCCTCCTACCGCAACCAGGCCCTGGACGACCGCCTCATCACCCTGGCCGGACTGGCCAGGCAGGTGCTCCACTGGCGGGACCGCAGCCGCATCTGCCCGGCCTGCGGCGGCTCGCCCGGAGAAATCGCCGGCAGCTTCGGGGCGCGCTGTCCGTCCTGCACCCGGGAGTATTACCCGCGCATCCACCCGGCCGTGATCGTGCTCATCACCCGGGGCGAGGAATTTCTGCTGGTGCGCAAGGCCGACTGGCCGGCCGGCCAGTATGGGCTGGTGGCCGGCTATGTGGAATTCTGCGAGACCCTGGAAGAGTGCGTGGTCCGCGAAGTCATGGAGGAAACAGGCCTCGCCGTCACCGACGTGCGCTATCTGGCCAGCCAGAGCTGGCCCTTCCCAAGCCAGCTCATGGCCGGGTTTGCCGCAACCTGCGCCGGCGGCGAACTGGTGCTGGACACGGCCGAACTGGAAGCCGCGGCCTGGTTTTCCGCCGAACGCCTGCCGCCGGTCCTGCCGCCCCGGGCCAGCATCGCCCGGGCCCTCATCGACCGCTTCGCCCCGGGCCTCGGCGGCGCTATCGAAAATCCATAAAATGGAGCCGGCGGCTGCGGGTATCCGTTGACAGGCCCGGCCCGGTCCTATATAGGATCAATCGTGTCCGATTACTCCAAATTTGAGGGGCGACATGCGTTTAACCAGAGCCGGCGAATATGCCATCCGCTGTGTCCTGTATCTGGCCATGCACAGCGACAGGGCGCTTATCGGGCGCAAGGAGATCGCCGAGGCCATGGACGTGCCGGCCCAGTTCCTCGGCAAGGTGGCCCAGCAACTGGCCCGGGCCGGAATCATCAGCATCCGCCAGGGCTCCCAGGGCGGCTACGAGCTGGCCCGGCGTCCCGAGGACGTCACGCTTTTGACCGTCATCGAGGCCATTGATGGCGAGATTTTTTTAAACGACTGCATCCATCGTCCCGAGAGCTGCGACCGGCAGGCCATCTGTTCGGTGCATCATGTCTGGGAACAGGCGCGGCGGCAGCTGCGAAGCACCCTCGGCGGCACGACCCTGGCCGAACTGGCGGCCATGGAGAAACGGACCTGCCAGGGGCGTTCACCCAAGCCGGACGCTGCGCGACATAGTTGAGGTTTTGTGATGGGGGTTGGTGCATTTTCCCTGGCCCGGTGCTAGAGTGGGGGCAGACCGCAAGGATGCCGCGAGGCCCCGTGACGGGGAAAGTGCGATACGGGTTTACGGTCAACACGGAGGAAAAGGAGACAGATCATGGACACGCTCATGCTTTCGCGACTGCAGTTCGCCTTTGCGACTTTCATCCACTTCATCTTTGTCCCGCTTACCCTGGGGCTATCCGTGCTCATTGCGATCATGGAGACCAAGTACGTGCGCACCGGGGACGAGACGTACAAACGGATGGCCAAATTCTGGGGCAAGCTGTTTCTCATCAATTTCGCCCTGGGTGTGGTCACCGGCATCACCCTGGAATTTCAGTTCGGCACCAACTGGTCGCGCTATTCGACCTTTGTCGGCGACATTTTCGGCTCGCTGCTCGCCATCGAGGCCACGGCCGCTTTTTTCCCTGGAATCCACCTTCCTGGCCGTCTGGGTCTTTGGCTGGAACAAGCTTTCGCCCAAAGTCCACCTGCTCTCCATCTGGCTGGTGGCCTTTGCCGCCAACTTTTCCGCCCTGTGGATCATCCTGGCCAACGGCTTCATGCAGCATCCGGTCGGGTATGTGATCCAAAACGGCCGGGCCGAACTGGCCAGCTTCGTTGACGTCGTCACCAACCCCTATGGCTGGAACGCCTTCCTGCACACCGTCACCGGCGGCTGGGCCCTGGGCGGCTTTTTCGTGGTCGGCGTGTCAGCCTGGCATCTGCTTCGCAAGCAAAACATCGACTTTTTCACCAAGTCCTTCCGCATCGGCGCCGGCTTCGCCCTGGTCTTCTCCCTGGTCGTGGCGGCCGTGGGACACCGCCAGGGCAACATCGTGGCCGAGGTCCAGCCGGCCAAGCTGGCGGCCATGGAATCCCACTGGGACACCCAGAAAAACGCCCCCATGTATCTTTTTTCCCTGCCTGATCCGGAGAATGAAAAGAACAGCATCGAGATCGGCCGCATCCCGAGCGTCCTGAGCCTCATGGCCTTCAACGACCCGTCGGCCGTGGTCAAAGGACTCAAGGACTTCCCCAAGGAAGACCGCCCGCCCGTCACCCTGACCTTCTCCGCCTTCCGCATCATGGTGGGACTGGGCACGGCCATGCTGGTCCTGGGCATCCTGGCCTTTATCGCCCGCCACCAGCCGGCTGAAAGCTCGCCCCGGCTTTTGAAGCTCTTCATCTGGGCCATTCCCCTGCCCTACCTCGCCCTGCAGGCCGGTTGGGCCGTGGCCGAAGTCGGCCGCCAGCCCTGGATCGTCTACGGCATCATGCGCACCAAGGACGCGGTCTCGCCCATCGAAACCTCCCAGGTGGCCATCAGTCTGGCGGCCTTTTTCGTGGTCTACATCCTGCTCGCCGCCCTGGACATCTTCCTTTTGGCCAAATACGCCCGCTCCCAGCCGCACTAGCCCCGGGCAGCCCTGTGACGGTGTGGCAATGCGCATGACTCAACCCGGCCCGGCCGGTTGTTAATCGAAGGAGAATGGCCATGGATCTCGGAACCATCTGGTTTATCCTGTGGGGCGTACTTTGGGCCGTCTATTTCATCCTGGACGGATTTGATTTCGGCATCGGCAGCATCATGCCCTTTTTCGCCAAAAACGATGAAGAAAAACGCATCCTGTACAACGCCATGGGGCCGTTTTGGGACGGCAACGAGGTGTGGCTCATAACGGCCGGCGGCGTGACCTTCGCCGCCTTCCCCAGAACCTACGCCGTCATGTTCTCGGCCCTCTATACGCCGCTTATGCTGCTCCTTTTCGCCCTGATCCTGCGCGGCGTGTCCTTTGAATTCCGCTCCAAGATCGACAGCCCGGGCTGGCGCAAGATCTGGGACACCTGCAACTTCCTGGGCAGCTTCCTGCCGGCGCTCCTCCTTGGCGTGGCCTTTGCCAACATCTTCAAGGGCATCCCCATCGACGGGGAAGGCATCCTGCACGGCAACCTGCTCACCCTGCTCAACCCCTACGGCCTGGCCGGCGGCGTCCTCTTCGTGCTGCTTTTCGCCCACCATGGGGCGCTTTGGCTGGCGTACAAGTCCGTGGGCGATGTCCACGACCGGGCCGTGGCCCTGGCCGGCAAGCTCTGGCCCATCCTGGCCGGCGTCGTTGTGCTGTTTCTCGTTATGAGCTTTGCCATGACCAAACTGTTCACCAACTATCTGGTCAACCCCATCCTGTTTGTCATCCTGTTGATCGCCGTGGCCGGCCTGCTGCTCACCTGCAAGTACCGTCGGGACGGCCGCATCCTGGCCTCCTGGGGCGCGTCAGCCGTGCTGATCGGCACCACGGCCCTGTTTGGCGTGGTCGGCATCTTCCCGGCCCTGCTCCCCTCAAGCCTCAACCCGGCCTTCTCCCTGACCATCGAAAACTCCTCGTCCACGCCCCTGACCCTGGCCATCATGCTGGGCGTGGCCCTGGTGTTCGTGCCCGTGGTCATCGCCTACCAGATCTGGACCATCCGCACCTTCCGCCACCCGGTGACGAAGGCGGACCTGGAGTACGACGAGGCTTACTAAGATCTTCATTTTCATTATCAAATGCCGGCGAAGTCAGCTTCGCCGGCATTTTTTTCGCCCCCACGCGGGTGCTGACCCAACGGAAACGCAGTACTTCTTTGTTGACAACGACTATCAAATTCAGTACCAACAGTTTTCGTCTTGCGAATGTTACTGAATTGTCACATTCCCTGACATGAACAGAAAACTGTTCGCAAATTGCACTGGTAGTGAAGGAGCGTGACATGAATGAGTATCTGAAGAACGGACTGTTTCTGGCGGCCGGCGTGGCCATCGGCGCTCTGGGCGCGGTGGCCCTGGGCAAGGGCAAATTCTCGATTCGCCCGGCCATGACCGATCTGTTGTCCCACGGCATGGATCTCAAGGAAAAAACCGCTTCCGTCCTGGAGCGGGCCAAAGAAAACATTGAAGACCTGATGGCCGAAGCCAAGCACGCCAAGGAAACCCGCGAGGGCAAGCCCGTCACTGAAGGCGAGTCGGCCTAACCCGGGCCTTCAGCTGGAGTTTTTACGCATGACGCACTGCGCCATTGTTCACGACATCCCGGGCCGTATGCGCCTGCGGTTCGCCTCGGCCGAAGCCTTTTCGGCCGAGGCCCCGGCCGTGGCCGCGGCCGCCGCGGCCCTTTCCGGCGTGGCCGAGGTGATTGCCTCGGCCCGTACCAGCGGCCTTCTGGTCCTGTACGACGGAGCGCCGGCGCGACTGGCCCTCCAGGCCATGGCCCGAAACGGCAATTCAGCCAAGGCCGCCCGGGCCGTTCCCCGTTCCCGCAAACCAGCTCTGGTGGCCCGGGCCGCTACAAGCGCCAAAAAAACGGCCCAAACCGCCCTGGCCACGGCTAAGCGCCATGCCCGGGCAGCCGGAGACAGGCTTGGGGCCCCGGCCGAAGCCCCGGTCACCACCCCGATGCAGTCCATGGCGCGCGAAACCGGCATGTTCCTGTTGCGTTCGATCCTGCCGCCGGCGTTTCGCCCGCTGTTTCTGCTTAAAAGGGTGCTGCCGTTTATCAAGCGCGGGGCGGCCGCCCTGTTGCGCGGCAAAATCAACGTCGAGGTCCTCGACGCCCTGGCCATCGGCGTGTCCATCGCCCGCCGGGACTACCGGGCCGCCACCGGCATCGCCATCCTGCTCGGCCTTGGCGAAGTGCTGGAAAGCTACACCCGCAAGCGCTCCCGCGACAGTCTGGCCGAAACCCTGGCCGCCACCTTCGACACCGTCTGGGTCCGCCGCGAGGGCGGTCCGGTGCACATCCCGGCCTCCGAGGTCGTGCCCGGCGATCTGGCCATCGTCACCATGGGCAACGCCATTCCCGTCGACGGCGTGGTGGCCGAGGGCGAGGGACTCGTCAACCAAGCCTCCATGACCGGCGAACCCCTGCCCGCCCACAAACGGGTGGGCCACACGGTCTTTGCCGGCACCGTGGTCGAGGAAGGCGAGATCGTTGTCCGGGTGGAAAAATCCGGCGGCGAGACGCGCATCCAGAAAATGGTGGCGGTCATTGAGGAATCGGAAAACTACAAGGCCAAGGCCCAGGATCTGGCCGAACGCTTCGCCGACGCCGTGGTGCCCTGGACCCTGCTTGGCGCGCTCGGGGTCTTTCTCGTCACCCGCAACCCGCGCCTGGCCTCGGCCGTACTGCTCGTCGACTTCTCCTGCGCCATCAAGCTCTCCGCTCCCCTGGCCGTTTTGGCCGCCATGCGGGAGGCTGCCACAGGCGGCGTCCTGGTCAAGGGCGGCAAGTTCCTGGAAGGCGTGTCCTCGGCCGACGCCTTTGTGTTCGACAAGACCGGCACGCTCACCCAGGCCCGGCCCAAGGTGGCGGCCGTTGAACCCTTAAACGGCTACACCCGCTACGATGTCCTCAAACTGGCCGCCTGCCTGGAAGAACACTTCCCCCATCCCGTGGCCCGGGCCGTGGTGCGTCAGGCCGAAACGGAAGGGGTCGAACACCAGGAATTCCACGCCGACGTGGACTACATCCTGGCCCACGGCCTGTCCTCCATGGTCGGGACCGACCGGGTCCGCCTGGGCAGCCGCCACTTCATCGGCGAGGACGAGGGCCTCGACATCGCCGAGGCCGACGCCGCCATCGAAGCCCGGGGGCTGGGCGGCCTGTCCACCCTGTATCTGGCCATCGGCGACGCCGTGGCCGGCGTGCTGGCCATCGAGGACCCGCTCGTGCCCGAAGCCAAGCACGTCCTTCGCGAACTGACCGCCCGGGGCGTGACCCGTCTGGTCATGCTCACCGGCGACGCCGCCGCTCCGGCCGCCATTGCCGCCCGGGAACTCGGCATCACCGACTACCATGCCCAGGTCCTGCCCGAAGACAAAACCCGCATCGTGCGCGAACTGCGCGACGCCGGACATGTCGTGGCCATGGTCGGCGACGGCATCAACGATTCGCCGGCCCTGTCTGCGGCCAACGTCGGCATTGCCCCGCGCCACGGCGCAGACATTGCCCAGGCCGCCGCCGACATCCTGCTGGCCGAAGGAAGCCTGGAGAGCGTGGTCGCCCTGCGCGACATCGCAAGCGGCCTCATGGGCCGGCTGCGCTCCAACTTCCGCACCATCTGCATCATCAACTCCGTGATCCTGGGTCTGGGACTGTTCGGCCGGGTCACCCCGGGCGTTTCCGCCCTGGCCCACAACCTGGCCACCGTGGGCGTTGCCCTGGCCAGCCTGCGTCCCTATCTCCCCAAACAATTGCCACGCGGAGGCGTCGCCCATGATAGCCAGCTGCATTGAAGGCCGTATCCGGTTCCGGCATCCGGCCCTGACCGACCCCGACCTGCTTCGAATCGTTGCCACCCAGTTGGCCGAGATGCCCGGCATCACCGCCATCGAGGCCAATCCCCGGACCGGCAGCGTGCTCGTGACCCATGACGCGTCCGTGGCCACCGACGATCTGGTGGCCATGGCCGAAGCCCTGGCCGCCACCCATGCCGAGGCCCTGGCCGCCAGTGCGCCGGCCGCCCCGCCCAGGAAAAAGATGACCACGGCCCAGCTCAAACGCCGCACCCAGAAAGTCGGACTGGCCAGCTGCATGGCCGCCACCCTGGTCACCGGCCTGGCCGACACCAAGGCCGCCCACCTGACCTTCGGTTTCGCCCTGGCCGGGTTTGCCGCCTGGCATCTGTACATGTACCGCCGCCGCTTTTTGGCTTGATGCCCAACCGGTTGTTGCACGCATGACCATGCCTACAAGCCCGCTTCTCGCCTCGCCCGGGGTCTTTGAGGTCCTGACCGCAACCGCCGGCCACGCCCCGGACGCCCTCATGGCCCTGGTCCACGAGTTGGCCGCCTCCCTCGGAAGAGCCATTGACGCCAAGGACCCGCATACCCTGGCCCATTCCGAGGAGGTGGCCGAAGTGGCCAACTTCCTGGCCACTGTCCTGGGCCTGCCCCGGGACGTGGTCGCCTGCATCCATGTGGCCGGCCATCTCCACGACATCGGCAAGATCGGCGTGCCCGACGCCGTGCTTGGCAAACCCGGCAGCCTGAGCCCGGATGAATGGAAAAAAATGAAGGCCCATCCGGCCATCGGCGCGGAAATCCTCCTGCCGCTGACCTGTTTTGCCCAGACCGGCATCGTTGAGATGGTTCAGGCCCACCACGAGCGCTTTGACGGCAGCGGCTATCCCCTGGGGCTTTGCGGCCAGCGTATTCCGCTTGGGGCCCGCATCATCAGCGTAGCCGACAGCCTGTCCGCCATGCTGCAGGCCCGGCCCTACCGCCCGGCCATGGGCTTTGCCGAGGCCGGCCGGGAAATCATGCGCTGCGGCGGCAGCCAGTTCGACCCTGATGTGGTTGCGGCCTTCGCTGCCGTGGCCGGGGATGTCTACCGGCTCTTCGGCTCCTGTCGGGGCGGCAGTCTGATGCCTTGACGGTCCTTCTATTGAGATTGATTTTAGCATTCATTACCGGAAACGAACAAAGACAGGCAGGCGCCCTGAGCCAAGGCGCCTATAACCCTCGCGGAGCAAAGGAAGGAGTAACGGATCATGCGAAAAACGGTTTTACTGCTGCTGGCCCTGGTCGTGCTGGCCACTGCGGCAGTCCCGACCCACGCGGCCACTGAAGTGAAAATGGCCGGAGACGCCCGGGTGTACGGCGTTTTTTTCGCCAACCGCAACTTTACCGGCTGGAATGAAACCGGAACCCAGACCGAAGACCGCACCACCATCTGGCAGCGGCTGCGGCTGCGCACAGATTTTGTGGCCAACGAAAACCTCAAATTCCGCTTCGGGATGCGCGTTGATGATGAAACCTGGGGGTCGGGCTATCTCACTGCCGCCAACCCGCAAGTGGCCATCGAACCCTATCTGGCCTATCTCCAGTTCAAATGGCCCGGCACCGACATCGAAGTGACCGCCGGCTACCAGCCCTTTTCCGTGCCCCATGCCTCGGTCTTTTACGACAGCATCGTGCTGGCCGCCGACGACGGCGACCAGTCCAGCGCCGCCCTGTTCGTGAAACTCCCGATCATCGAGGACACCCTGGCCATTGAGGCCGCCTACGGCCGGCTGCTTGACGCCTACCGCACCTACCAGCCCACCACCACCCAGGTCGGGGACACCTTCGACGTCTACCGTCTGGCCCTGCCCATCACGGTCGAAGGCTTTGACGTCGCCCCCTGGGCCCTGGTCGGCGTCTACGGCAAGGATTCCGATCCCGAAGGCTATTTCGCCACCGGACTGCGCTCGGCCGGCAGCTATCTCGATCCCACCGGCTACAAGGACAACCAGAATCCCATGTGGTGGACCGGCCTGGCCCTGTCCGTCACGGCCCTGGACCCGGTGAACCTCTATTTCGACGGCATCTACGGCAACGCCGCCGGTTCCGACCGCTCCCGCAACCGTCGCGAGGGCTACTTCTTCGACGCCGGCCTGACTTACACCGGCCTTGACTGGGCCACGCCCGGCCTGTTCGGCTGGTTTGCCAGCGGCGAGGATTCGAGCCTGTCCAACGGCAGCGAGCGCCTGCCGGTCATCACGCCCAAGTGGGGGCCCGGCACCTCGTTCCTGTTTGACTGCGACCAGGAATTCGCCAACAACTCCATGGCCATCGACCCCACCGGCACCTGGGGCGCGACCATCGCCATCCGCGACATTTCCTTTATCGAAGCGCTCAAGAGCCGGCTGACCCTGGCTGCCATTGCCGGACGCAACAGCCCGGCCGGCCTGCGCAAAGCCGTGGCCGCAACCGGCGGTCCGGGCGAGTACGTCACCATGGGCCGCAATCTGGCCGAGGGCGAATGGGTGCTCGGCGTCAACTTCGACCACAGCTACGCCATCACCGAAGCCCTGTCCCTGACGCTCCAGACCGGCTTTGCCTCGCCCCAGGGCCTCAAGACCAGCATCTGGGGCCATCGCATGACCAATCAGGCCAACGACGCCTGGATGACCTCCCTTGGCTTCCTGTATACCTTCTAGGCCGGCCTGACCGAGACCCGCCCTGGACGCTTCACAGCCGCCGTGCTATGAAGCGTCCAGGCATCCAGGGCGCGCCGGCCACCCAGAGCTGCTGGGTGTGTTGCCTCGGTTCTCCGGCCTCCCGCCCCCGCCTGTCCATCAATGACCGCCATCTCCAAGGTGCCGCCATGACGCGTCCCCGCTCTTTCCCGTTCCCGGCACCGGCCGGATGCGCCCTGGCCCTGCTCCTGGCCGGTTGTTTCCTCTGGCTGGCCCTCCTGGGGCAGGCCCGGCCGGCATCGGCCCAGGCTGCAGTCCCGAACGCGCCTGAGGCAACTCCGGAAGACGAATCGGCCAAGACCATCAGCATCAATTTCGACGGCGTGGATCTGCGCGCTTTTATCAAATACATAAGCCAGGTTACCGGCAAAAATTTCGTCATCGACGACGCGGTCAAGGGCAATGTCACGGTCATTTCCCCCAAACCCTTGTCCGTGCCCGAGGTCTACAGGGTTTTCGAGTCGGTGCTCGAGGTCAACGGCTACACCGCCCTGCCCACCGAGAACTTCGTCAAGATCGTGCCGGCCAAGACCAGCCGGGCCCGTAGCATGCCGCTTATCGAGGGCCGCGAAACCGTGGCCTCGCCCAACGACAGCATGATGACGCAGATTGTGCCGCTCAAAAACATCCGCTCCCCGGAACTGCGCAAGGTCCTCGCCCCGCTGGTCTCCCCGGACGGCATGTTGGCCGATTTTCCCGACACCAATACGCTCATCATCACCGACTACCGCCCCAACATCCAGCGCGTCATCGGCATCGTGGACCAGCTCGATCTGGCCTCGGCCAAGGCCTCCCTCTATCTCTTTCCCCTCAAGCACGCCTCGGCCGCCAAACTGTCCCAAAAGATCGAAAAGCTGCTGACCCAGGCCGCCACCAAGGAAGGCGGCGGAGCCAAGATCAGCGTGGTCCCCGAAGAACGCACCAACGCGGTCATCGTTCTGGCCGAACCGCAGTACGTCACCCAGATCAAATCGCTGCTGACCCGCCTGGACGTGCCCAATCCCATGGAACAGGGCAATCTGCACGTCTACAAGCTCCAGCACGCCGACTCGGAAAACCTGAGCAAGGTCTTAAACGAACTGTTCACCAAGGGCAGCAGCGCCTCGGGAGACGCGGCCAAGGCGCAGGCCCCCACCATCTCCGGTGGCTTTAATTTCGTGGCCGACAAATCCACCAACAGCCTCCTCGTCACCGCTGCCCCGGAAGATTTCGCCTTTGTCGACCAGGTGGTCAAAAAGCTCGACGCCCCACGCAAGCAGGTCTACGTCGAGGCCCTGATCATGGAAGTCTCCACCGACAAGTCCGTGTCTTTTGGCGTCAACTTAAACGTGGCCAACAAGCAGTCCGGTCTTGGCGACAGCAAGTACGGCGGCCTCATTTACGGTTCGTCCAATCCGTCCGGCTACGAATCCCTGTACAATTCCTCCGGGGCCTTTGTCCCCCCGGCCGGCGGATCGCTTGGCGCACTGGCCTTCCCGGTCAAGATCGGCGAGGTCGTCTATTCCAACCTCCAGGCCATGGTCAACGCCTCCAAGTCCGACAACAGCTTCAACATCATCGCCACGCCCCAGTTGATGACCCTCGACAACGAGGAAGCCACTATCACCGTGGCCGAGAACCGGCCCTACCTGACCAGCCAGGATGTGGGCCAGTCCACCACCGACCGCCCCTACCAGCGCTTTGACTACAAAGACGTCGGCACAACCCTCAAGGTCACGCCGCAGATAAACGAAGGCGACTCCATCAAGCTCAAGATCAAGCAGGAAACCAGCCGCATCGATGAAACCGTGACCCAGGAAACGGGTACCCTGCAGCCGACCACCCGCAAGCGCGTCACCGAGACCACGGTGATGTGCCAAAACGCCGAGACCATCGTGCTCTCCGGGCTCATCGGCAAAAGCCGCAGCGAAGGCAACAGCAAGGTCCCGGGCCTGGGCGACGTCCCGGTCCTCGGCTGGCTTTTTAAAAACAAGTCGGTCAACGACCAACGCACCAATCTCTATGTCTTCATCACCCCGCGCATCACCTCGCCGGGAGTTGAGAGCAGCCAGATCCTGCACGCCAAGAAGATGGAGATCGAACGCCAGATCGAATTCAACGAGGAAGAGCTGTCCAAACCGATCCGCAAGGCCCCTGTCTTTTTTGCCGCCGGAGCCGGCAGCTGATTCCATGGCCCTGACCCTGCCCGGGAGCCTTGTCCCCAAACGCATCGGGGACCGTCTGGCCGCCCTGTGCCGCCTGCCGGCCGGCACCGGCCGCGAGCGCGGTCCGGGCCTGGCCCCGGCTCCCTGCCTGCCGCGCCCGGTGCTCCTGGAACCGGTGGCCGAAACCCTGGGGCTCACCGTGGCCGCCCTGGAAGACGTCTTTGCCGAAGCCGCCCGAAGCGGCCACAACCCCTTTCGCCGGCTGGCCGAAGTGCACAAGGCCGACCCGGCCCTGGCGGCCTGTGCCCTGGCCAAGGCGCTTGGCCTGCCCTATCTCGAAACCATACCCGTCAGCGATGCCGACGCCGAACGGCTGCGCGCCCTGCCCTTTGCCTATCTCAAGCGCAATCTGGCCGTGCCCTTCACCGACAACAACGGCCGGCTTGTCCTGGCCCTGGCCGATCCCTTTTCCCCGGAACTGGCCGACGACGTGCGCCGGATGCTTGGCGCGCCCGACCTCGAACCGGCCCTGGCCCTGCCCGAGACCATCCTGGCCGCCATCAACCACGCCTTTGGCCAGGCCGAGGCCGATGGGGAAACGCGGCTGGGCGACGTCAGCCTGGATGATTTCATGGGGCCGCCGCCGGAGAACATGTCCACCGAGGATCTCCTGGACGAGACCTCCAACGCCCCGGTCATCCGGCTCGTCAACCAGCTCCTCACCCAGGCCGTGCGCGACCTGTGCAGCGACATCCATATCGAGCCGTACCAAAATTCGCTCAAGATCCGCTTTCGCCTCGACGGCGTGCTCTACGACATCAAGACCCTGGACAAGCGCTGGCATCCGCCGGTGGTTTCCCACGTCAAGATCCGCTCCAAGCTCGACATCGCCGAACGCCGCCTGCCCCAGGACGGCAGTTTCGACATCCGGCTTGGCAACCGCAACGTGGACATCCGCGTCTCGGTCTTTCCCACCAAGTTCGGCGAGCGGTTGGTGCTGCGCCTGCTCGAAAAAAATCAGCCGCATCTTGAGCCTTGAGGAACTGGGCCTGTCGCCGGCCCACTTTACCCGGCTTAAAACCCTGGTCACCCTGCCCCACGGCATCATTTTGGTTACCGGCCCGACCGGCTCCGGCAAATCCACCACCCTCTACGCCATCATCAACCACATCAATTCCTCGGACAAAAACATCCTGACCATTGAGGACCCGGTGGAATACCAGATCGAAGGTGTCGGCCAGATGCAGGTCAACGCCAAGATCGACCTGACCTTTGCCGGCGGGCTGCGCTCGATTTTGCGCCAGGACCCGGATGTCATCCTGGTCGGCGAAATCCGCGATGCCGAAACCGCCCAGATCGCCTGCCAGGCGGCGCTGACCGGCCACCTCGTCTTTTCCACCCTGCACACCAACGACGCCGCCTCGGCCATCACCCGCATGGTCGATATGGGCATCGAAGCCTACATGGTCTGTTCGGTGGTGCGGGCGCTTGTGGCCCAGCGGCTGGTGCGCGTCCTGTGCCCGCATTGCCGGGAGGCCTTTGTCCCAAGCGACGACGATCTGCTCCCCTTCGGCCCGGCCGCCGCCCGACTGGCCGGGCGCACCATCTGGCGGGCCAAGGGCTGTCCCCAGTGTATCCACACCGGCTTTCGCGGCCGCACCTCCATCCACGAATTGCTGGTCATCGACGAAGCCATGGCCGATCTTATCCTGCACAGTTCCGAGGCCGGCCGGCTCCGGGCCAAGGCCATCGCGTCGGGCATGACCACCCTGCGTGAGGACGGGCTGGAAAAAATCCTCAACGGAATCACGACTATCGAAGAAGTCATTCGGGCCACGGTGGTCTGACGGCCAAGCCTCTTGACAGCGCAGCCAGCCCGTTTTATCTCCCGCCGCCAGCCGAGGCATCCTTCTTGACAGTTTGTAAACCGGTGTTAACTTCCTCCCCATGACTGAACGCCTTGATTCCCCCCTGCGCCGCGAACAGATCGCCGAAGCCGCCCTGGCCATTGTCGTCAGCCAGGGGATCGGTGCTGTTACCGTGCGCCGGGTGGCCGACGCCGTCGGCATCTCGGCCGCCGCCCTGTACCGGCATTATAAAAACAAGGCTGCAATCCTCAAGGCCATTATTGAAGAACACCAGGAATTCTTCATGGCCAATATACGCCAGGCAAAAGCTGAAGCATCAAGCCCCTTGGATGCCATACGCCGCCTTTATTTTTCCTCTATGGCCCTGGTCAATCGTTATTGTGCACTGCCAGTCGTCTTTTTATCCGATGTCCTGTGGTTTGAAGAAACGCAACTCCGCGACCTGAAGCTCAAACACCACAAGCTTTTGCGTGAGATAATCATCGACCTCATTCATGCAGCCCAAAAAAGTGGTGAGATACGCACCGATGTACGGCCTGAAGAAATATTTGTGAACTTTATCGGCCTCATTGCCATGCCAGCGATGATCCAGGCCAGAACGCCGGAAGACCTGGATATGCCCCGCCAGACCACAGCCAATTGGGAGTTGTTTGCCCATGCCGTTGCCGCGTAATTTTCTTGGCCCTGCAAGTGAACAGCCGTTAACCCCTCCCTCCAACCGGGTGCACCGCCTGACGCTGAGTGTTGCCGGTCTGGCGGCCCTGGCGCTTTTGGCCGTGCATCCTTCTGCAGACGGGGCGGGGGCCCTTGAAGTCCTTTCGCCGGACGCCATCCAGGCCCGCTATGCCGGGCGCGTGCCGGTGTTGCCCGAAACCGGCGAATTGGCCGTCTTCCCCGGACCGGCCGGGGAGCCGGCCGGAGACTGCGCCACCCTGGCCGTGGGGCGCACCATGGTGGCCCTGGTCTTTGGCCAGTCCAACGCCTCCAACACGGTTGACCCGGGCTATGATTCCAGACAGCCGGTCTACGCCTTTTTCGGCGGGACCTGCCAGAAGGCCCATGACGCCCTGCCCGGTGCAACCGGAACCAAGGGCAGCACCTGGCCGCGTCTGGGTGACCGGGTGGTGGCCAGCGGCCTGTACGACACCGTCGTTTTCGCCGACATCGCCCGGGGTGGTTCCTCCATCCTCAACTGGGGACCGGGCGGCACGCTCAACCCCTTGCTCCTGGCCACCCTGGACGACCTCATCGCCCAGGGCCTGCCCCCCACCCATATCCTTTTCCACCAGGGCGAGGCTGACTGCGCCCTGGGCCTGGACGCGCGCGACTACCGCGCCCTGCTTGAGGCCGTGATCGCCCAGATACGCCAGCGCGTCGGCGAGGCCAGCGACATTCTCGTGGCCAGGGCCTCGCTGTATCTCGACCCCGGGTGTTCCGACCACAGCGATCCGGCCTGCTACCGGTCCTGCCCGGCCCTGACCGCGGCCCAGACCGAGGTTGCCAACCCGGCCCGGAACGTCTTTTCCGGACCCAACACCGATTTGCTCGTCCCCTGGTTTGACCGCAACGACGGCTACCATTTCACCGCCAAGGCCGCTGACCGTTTTGCCGCCGCCTGGATGCCGCTTCTGGCCCGGGGCGACGGCCCGGGCCAGGTGGTGCAATGAACACTGGCCGCGATTGTGCCGCATTCCCGCTCCGACATTCGGAGCGGCTACCTGTTTTGGAGGTTGCCATGTCCGCATCCGTTTTAGCCCAGACACTCCGCCGCACTGCGGCCCTTTGCCTTCCCCTGGCCCTTGTGGCCGCCCTGTCCGGCTGCGCCACGGACAGTTCCGGCCAGGAGGCCGGGGCTGGCGCACCGCCACCGCCCGAGATCGTGGCCCACACCGTGGCCCGGGCCGACATCCCCCTGGAGATGGCCTACATGGGCCAGACCGCCGGTTCGCGCGAGGTCGAGGTGCGGGCCCGGGTTGGCGGCATTTTGCTGCGCCGCAACTATGAGGAAGGTTCCCGGGTGCGCCAGGGCGAACTCATGTTCGAGATCGACCCGGCACCCTATCAGGCCGCCCTGGAGCAGGCCAAGGGGGCCCTTGGCCAGGCTGAGGCCAGTTTGGCCCAGGCCAAGCGCGATGCCGAACGCATGGCGACGCTCTACAAGGGCGATGTGGTGGCCAAAAAGGACAACGACGACGCCAAGACCACCCTGGAATCCACCACTTCCGCCGTGGAAACGGCCCGGGGCAAGCTCCGGGAAGCCTCGCTCAACCTCGAATGGACCAAGGTCACGGCCCCCATTTCCGGCATGACCAGCAAGGAAACCCGGTCCGAGGGCAGCCTGGTCACCACCAACACCGACGCCAGCCTTTTGACCACCATTTCCCGGGTCGATCCGATCTACGTCAACTTCTCCATGTCCGGTCCGGAGATGATGAAGCTGCGCAAGCTGCGGGCCGAGGGCAAGGTGGTCATCACTGGCGGCAACGACTTCGGCGTGCGCCTGACCATGCCTGACGGCGTGGATTATCCGGACACCGGCCGCATCAACTTCACCGACACGCAAGTGGATTCCACCACGGGCGTGGTCAAGGTCCGGGCCGAGTTCGCCAACCCCGACGGGCTGGTGCTGCCCGGGCAGTTCGTGCGGGTGCGCCTGGAAGGGGCTCGCTACAAGGACGTGCTGGCCATTCCCCAGGGGGCTGTGCTCAACACCCAGCAGGGGGCCATGGTCTGGACCGTGGACGACAAGAACCAGATTGCCCCGCGTCCGGTGGTCCTCGGCGAGACGGTCGGCAACACCTATCTTGTTGAAAAAGGTCTGGAGCCGGGTGAGCGCATCGTGGCCGAAGGGGTCATCAAGGTCCGTCCCGGCATGACCGTCACGGTGCGCGGCGACACCCCGGCCCCGGCGGCCAAGGCCGAGCCGGCCGGCGGCGGGGCTTCCGACGCCACTACCAAGACCGGCGAGGCTGCAAAGGTCGAGGGCAAGGAGGCCCGTTCATGATTTCACGCTTCTTCCTGGGCCGTCCGGTTTTCTCCATCGTCATCTCGCTGGTCATCGTGCTGGCGGGTCTGGCGGCGATTCGAAACCTGCCCATTGCCCAATTTCCCGACATCATTCCGCCGGAAGTCAACGTCACGGCCGTCTACCCCGGGGCCAGCCCCGAGGTCATCGCCGCAACCGTGGCCGCGCCGCTTGAGCAGCAGATAAACGGCGTCGACAACATGCTCTACATGCGCTCGACGAGTTCCGGCGACGGCTCGCTGTCAATCACCGTGACCTTTGCCGTGGGCACCAACCCCGACCAGAACACGATCAACGTCAACAACCGCGTCCAGGCCGCCCAGACCACCCTGCCCGCCGAGGTCCGACGCCAGGGCGTTACCGTTACCAAGAAATCCTCCAACATCCTCCAGATCGTTGGTTTCGACTCACCCACCGGCCGGTACGATTCGGTCTTTATCAGCAACTACGTCCTGGTCAACGTCTTAGATGAGCTCAAGCGCCTGCCCGGCGTCGGTGATGCCTCCATCTTCGGAGCCAAGGACTATTCCATGCGGGTGTGGCTGCGCCCGGACAAGCTGGCCCAGGTCAAGCTGACGCCGGCGGACGTGGCCGCAGCCATCACCGAACAAAACGCCCAGTTCGCCGCCGGCCGTGTCGGGGCCGAGCCGACAAACCCCGATCACCCTGTGGCGCTCAACTATATGGTGACCACCCAGGGGCGGCTCATGACCCCTGAGGATTTTGGCGACATCATTTTGCGCGCCCTGCCCGACGGGTCGCTCCTGCACTTAAAAGATGTGGCCCGCGTCGAACTGGGGGCCAAAGACTATAACTCCATTTCCAAACGCAACGGCAGCCCGACCGTCAACATCGGCATCTTCCTTGCCCCAGGGGCCAACGCGCTGGACACGGCCGATCTGGTGACAGCCAAGCTGGCCGAACTGTCCAAACGGTTCCCCGACGGCGTCACCTATTCGGTGCCACTTGATACCACCACCTTTGTGCGCGTCTCCATCAAGGAGGTCATCCATACCCTCGTCGAAGCCATGGTCCTGGTCTTTCTGGTGGTTTATATCTTCCTGCAAAACTTCCGGGCCACGCTCATCCCCTGTCTGGCCGTGCCGGTGTCGATCATCGGCACCTTTGCCGGAATGCAGGCGCTCGGCTTTACCATCAACACCCTGACGCTCTTTGGCATGGTCCTGGCCATCGGCATCGTCGTGGACGATGCCATCGTGGTGCTTGAAAACGTCGAACGCATCATGACCACCCAGAAGCTCCCGCCCAAGGAAGCCACGGCCAAGGCCATGGAGGAAGTGACCGGACCGATTGTGGCCATTGTGCTGGTCCTTTGCGCCGTGTTCATCCCTGTCGCCTTCCTCGGCGGACTCACCGGCCAGATGTACAAGCAGTTCGCCATCACCATCGCCGTCTCCGTGGCCATCTCCGGCCTGGTGGCCCTGACCCTGACGCCGGCCTTGTGCGCGAGCCTGCTCAAAGCCGGCCACCAGGAGCCCAATCGCCTGTTTCGGGCCTTTAACCGGGCCTTTGACGGCCTGACCCGGGTCTATGGCGCCGGCGTGGCCTTTTTGCTGCGCCGCAGCTTTGTCGCCATTCTGCTCTTTGCCGGACTGTGCCTGGCCACGGGCTGGCTGTTTAAGCAGGTGCCGGGCGGACTTGTCCCGGACGAAGACCAGGGCTATGTCATTGCCGTCAACATCCTGCCCGACGGCACGTCGCTTCGCGCCACCGAAGCCATTGGCGACGCCATGGACGCGATGAACATGAAGGATCCTTCGACCAAAGACGTCATCGCCATCAACGGTCTGGATCTCTTGAGCTTCACCTACCGCTCCAACTACGGCACAACCTTTATGCCGCTCAAACCCTGGGGCGAACGCGAGGCCCCGGGACTGTCCTCCTTTGACGTGGTCAAGCGCATCTTCGGCCGGGGCATGGCCCTGCCCAAGAGCCTGACGCTGGCCTTTAATCCGCCGGCCATCTCCGGCATGTCCAATACCGGCGGCTTCGACGCCTATCTGCAAAGCCGTGGCGAAGGCGACGTCAAGGCCCTGGCCGCCATGACCGACAAGCTGGTGGCCGAGGCCTCAAAAAACCCGGTGCTCGGCCGCGTGGCCACCACCTTCGGGGCCAACGTGCCCCAGCTTCGCATCGACCTCGACCGCGCCAAGGCCAAGGCGCTGGGCGTCGCCATAAGCGACGTCTATGACGCCATGCAGGCCACGTTCGGTGCCTACTACGTCAACGACTTCAATAAATTCGGCCGGACCTTCAAGGTCCAGATCCAGTCCGAAGCGGATTTCCGCGACCGCCCCGAGGATCTGCGCGACGTATTCGTGCGCTCCAGCAAAGGCGAAATGATTCCCCTAACCGCCCTGGCCACCATCGAAAAGTCCACCGGCCCCGAGGTCATGGAGCGCTTCAACGTGTTCCCGGCGGCCAAGATCATGGGCCAGCCCGCCCCGGGCCATACCTCGGGCGAGGCCCTGGCCGCCATGGAGCAGGCGGCGGCCAAGGTGCTGCCCTCGGACTACACCCTGGCCTGGACCGGCTCGGCCTACCAGGAAAAAGCAGCCCAAGGCTCATCGACCGTGGTCTTTGCCATGGGCATCGTCATGGTCATCCTGATCCTGGCCGCCCAGTACGAACGCTGGAGCCTGCCCTTTGCCGTGGTCCTGGCCGTGCCCTTTGCCCTGTTCGGAGCCATTGCCGCCGTCTACGGCCGCGCGCTCAGTAACGACATCTACTTCCAGATCGCCCTGGTGACGCTGATTGGCCTGGCAGCCAAAAACGCCATCCTCATCGTGGAATTCGCCGTGCTTGAGGTCAAGGCCGGCAAAACCCTGGCCGAGGCGGCCCTGTCGGCCTCGATGCTGCGCTTTCGCCCCATCATCATGACCTCCCTGGCCTTTATCCTCGGCTGTCTGCCGCTGGCCATCTCCACCGGAGCCGGGGCCAACAGCCGCCACGCCATCGGTACCGGCGTCATCGGCGGGATGCTCGGGGCCACCATTATCGCGCCCTTTTTCATCCCGGTCTTTTTCAAGCTCATCATGGGCGCGGGAGCAGGATTGAGTCGTTTTATGGGAAAACGTATTGCTAAGGAGACAAAAGCAGGCTAATCATTGCATATCTGATACATGCCAAGCGCGCGGTATGTCGCGACGCGCGTCGTGCAAGGAGTTTCCATCATGGCCCATTCTCCTTCAGCCGCCGCTCCCGACAGTGCTCCCGAATCCATCCCTGTGGCCCTTAACGACGTGGCCAGGGCTTGGCGATCCCGCCTGGATGAACGGCTGCGCCCCTTGGGGTTGTCCTGCGCCATGTGGGCCGTCATCCGTCGCCTGGACGCAGGCCCTGCGGCCCTGACCCAGCGCGAGCTGGCCGATGCCGTGGGCATCGAGGGCCCGACCCTGGTTCGCCTGCTTGATCGGCTGGAACAATGCGGCATCGCCCGGCGGGTCTCCGATCCGAGCGATCGCCGCATTAAAAGGGTGGAACTGACCGAAACAGCCCGGCCGAACTGGGACGCGTCCCTGCGGGCCGGCCTTGAACTGAGCAGCGAACTGACCCGGGGCATCTCCCCCCGGGACCTGGAGACCACCCGCCAGGTCCTTAAAACCATGCTTGAACGCCTGTAGCCGGACACCGGGGAAAAACCGCCTTGTCCATCCCCGGGCTTTGGGGCATACTGACAACGATTCTGCCATCGGCGCATCAGTTGGCCCCAACCCCTTACGATACCGGCCGTGGTCCTGCCTCCCGCCGGCAATCATTCACTATGCCCAATCGTTTCTTGCCGTTTCTGTCGGGTCGCCGAATGCGCCATGGGCTGCGCCGTTGTCGTATGGGTCTGGCTGCCGCCTCGGTTCTGGCCGCCCTGCTGGCCGGATGCACCGCCAAACCACCAGTCACCCCGGTGCGCCTCGCCCCGGAATCGGCTGGTGAAAACCCGGCAGACGTCATCCACAAAACCTCCCCGGCTATCGCCGCCGGCAATGCCTCGTCCGCCGCCTATCAGGAACGCGGCGAGGCCTACTACCGCATGGGCCAATACGAACTGGCCCAGAAGGATTTCGAACAGGCCCGGTCCGGCAACGGCAAAAGCGCCCAGACCGCCTACGACCTCGGCGCTGCCGCCTACATGCGCCAGGACTATGACAAGGCCGTGGTCCTTTTCACCGAAGCCCTCACCATCGACGCCGGCATGGCCCAGGCCTACAACAACCGGGGCGTGGCCTCCTATGCGCTTGGCCACTACGACAAGGCCGGCGCGGATTTTTCCGCTGCCGCCAAACTGGCCGGGCCAAATGGGGTTGCCTCGCTTTTCAACCGCGCCCTGGCCTATCAGGCCCAAAACGAATTCGACCGGGCCATGGCCGATTACGACAAGGTCGTGGCCATGGACCCGGCCAACGCTGCGGCGCTCAACAACAAGGCCGACATCCTCATCACCCTGCGCCGCTACGAGGAAGCCGCCATGGTGCTCGATGCCGCCGTGCGCCTGTCCCCCAGCGACGCCGACCTCTACTACAACCGGGCGCTCGCCCGGGAAAAACTCGGCCAGTATCCCCAGGCCATGGAAGACTACGATCGGGCCGCCAGACTGCGTTCCAACTTTGCCCAGGCCTACCGCAACCGGGGCGTGCTGCGCCTTCGCCAGCAGATGACCCGCGACGGGTGCGGCGATCTGGCCCTGGCCTGCCAGCTCGGCCTGTGCGGACATCTGGAAAAAGCCCGCAATTTCGGCCTGTGCCAGTAACCCCGAGAGGCCACCCCCGGACGTTATGACCGAATCCGGACTCAAACGCCTCGTGGCGCTGACAAGCGCTGCCGCCCTGGCCGGGGCGCTTTGGCTTGTGGCCCACACCTTCATCTTTCCGACCGCCCCTGCGCCTCCGGTGTCTTCGACCGCGGCAACGGCGACGGCTCCCCCCCCTGCGGCCAAGCCGGCCACGCCGGCCGACCTGACCCGCACCATCCTCTCCAATGATGTTTTCGGCCTCAAGCCCCTGCCCGGCAGCCAGGACAAGCCCAAGGAACCACCCAAACCGGCCGAGATCGACATGGAGCTGGCCGGCACCGTGGTGTCCGCCGACGGCCGGTTGAGTTCGGCCTTTTTGCGCGACAAGGGCACCAAGGTCCAAAAGCCCTACGCCGTCGGAGCCACGGTCAAGGACGCCCGGATCAAGAGCATCGGCAGGAATTTCGTCATCCTCGAACGGCAGGGCCGCGAGGAAATCCTGTCCATGAAACCCTAGGTCGCCATGCCCGTCTACGAATACACCGCCGTTGACGCCAAGGGGCGCACCAGACAGGGCATCATCTCGGCCGAGAGCACCCAGGCGGCCAGACAGCTTCTGCGGGCCAAGCGCCTGTTTGTCAGCACCCTGGCCGAAGCGGCCGGGGCCGGAGCCTCGGCCCGCACCGCTGCCGCGTCGTCCGTGCCGCTGTTTGCCCGCCGGGTGGGCCGGGCAGAGTTGTTGACCGCGACCCAGGTCCTGGCCACTCTCCTGGAGGCCGGCCTGCCCCTGGACAAGGCCCTGGGTTCGCTCATTGAACAGATGCGCTCAGGCCGGGCCAAATGGGTCTTTTCCCATATTCTGGAGCGCATCCGCGAGGGCCAGGACTTTTCCACCGCCCTGGCCGCCTACCCGACGGTTTTTCCGCCCACCTACGTGAGCATGGTGCGTTCGGCCGAGGCCACCGGCATGTTGCCCATCGTTTTGGCCAATCTGGCCGAATACCTCGACCGGCAGATGGCCCTGACCCGGACGCTCCAGGCCGCCCTGGCCTATCCGGCCTTCATGTTCCTGTTTGGCATCGTGGTCATGGGCCTGCTGCTCGTCTACGTCATCCCCGAGGTCACCCGCATCTTCGTGGACCTGCGCCGGGCCTTGCCGCTGCCGACCGTCATCCTCATTGCGGTCAGCGATTTCTTCCGATCCTGGTGGCCGGTGCTCCTTGGGGCCATGGCCGGCCTGGCCTTTGGCGCCAACCGGCTGCTGCGCACCCGCCGGGGCCGGGCCGTAAAGGACCGCCTGACCCTGGCCCTGCCCGTGGTCGGGACCATCGCCCGAAACGCGGCCACCGCCCGCATGGCCCGCACCCTTGGCACCTGCCTCAACCAGGGGGTGACCATGCTGGCTGCCCTGCGCATCGCCGGGTCCGTATCCGGCAACGTGGTCTTTGAGCAGGCCATGGAACGCATCCGCGACGAAGCCAGCCAGGGCGGCGGCCTGACCGATCCCATGCGCGAGGCCGACATCTTTCCGCCCATCACCATCCAGCTCGTTTCTGCCGGCGAACAGAGCGGCCGGCTGGGCGAGCTGCTCATCGGTCTGGCCCGGATGCTCGAAAACGACGTCAGCACCCGCATCAAAAGCGCCAGTTCCCTGTTTGAACCCATCATGATCCTGTTGCTTGGCGGCATGGTGGGCCTTATGGTGTTGGCCGTGCTCCTGCCCATCTTCGAAATGAGCAGCTTAATTGGCTAAATGCCGCCCAAGGAGACCCCATGTCCACATGTGCCATACGAGCTTGCGGCCGCGCCGCCGCAACGGGCCGGGGCGCAGCCAGCGCCGGCTTCACCCTGATCGAACTCATGGTGGTCATCGTCATCCTCGGCGTCCTGGCCGGGCTGGTGCTGCCGCGCATCGTGGACCAGCCCGACAAGGCCCGGGTGGTCAAGGCCAAGATGCAGATCGAAAGCCTGTCCATGGCGCTTAAACAGTACAAGCTCGACAACGGCGTCTACCCCACCACCGAGCAGGGTCTGCGCGCCTTGCGGGAAAAGCCCAGCATCGGCCGCGTGCCGCAGAACTATCCGGCCAAGGGCTACCTCGACACCATGCCCAAGGACCCCTGGGGCAAGGACTACGTCTACATCTGTCCGGGTGAACACGGTGATTTTGATCTTATTTCGCTTGGGGCCGACAGCCAGGAAGGCGGCGAGGGCGTCGATGCCGACGTGAAAAGCTGGGATCTTGGCGGCTAAAAGGACCCGTCTCCCCTTGCCCGCCCGTCATCATGCCGGATTCACCCTGGTGGAGCTGACCATCGTCCTGGTGGTGCTTGGCATATCGGCCGGTCTGGCCCTCCCGGGCCTGTCCGGGCTGCTGGCCCGGGAAGGGGAAAAATCCGCGGCCCGCATCCTGACCGGGGTGCTGCGCCGGGCCAGGAGCGAGGCCATCCTCACCGGCCAGCCCTGGCGGGTGGACATCGACTGGGACAAGGGGGAATGCCGGCTCGGGCCAACCGCCCCGCAAAAGCCTCTGGCCCGGACGCCGGTCTCCAGGGAAAAAACCGCTGCAAACAGCCCCAAACCAGCTTCACCCTCGGCCTCTGCGACCATTGACGCGGCCATGACGCCCAAGGCGGCACCGACGATCCCGGCCGTAAAGCTGCCCGGGAGCGTCCGCCCGCGGCTGGCCGTGACCAGGGGCAGGACCATTGACCATCCGGCCGTTGTCTCCATCGTGGTGCGCCCCGAAGGCCTGTGCCAGCCGGCCTTTATCCGCCTGCCCGGCTCTGACGGCACAGACGCGGCCCTGACTGTTTCCCCGGTGGGCTGCCGGGTGGAGATGGTCACTGCCGATCTGGACGCAGCTCAGGCGCGGTTTGAAAAGAAACAGGGACTGGCCGATCCGCCCTGGGCCGATACCGCCGTCGGGGAGGGACGCTGAGCCATGCCCCGCCCATCCCGAACTCCAAGCGGCCAGGCCCTGCTTGAAACCCTGGTGGCCGTGGCCATCCTGGCCATTGCCCTGGTCTCGATTCTGGCCGGGCTCGTGCGCCTGCAGGACCAGCGCCTGGAGGCGGCCCGGGCCAGACACGCCGCCTGGCTGGCCGAGGACAAGATGGCCGATCTGCTCCTGGCCGGCAGCGGCAACCTCAAAAGCGGGAACGGCACGTTCCCCGCCCCGGACGAAAGCTACACCTTTGCCGTGGAAGTGACCGGCCCGGCCGGGGCCGTGCTGCAAGAGATTTCCGTGACCGTGCGTCCGGTCGGTTCTGAGCGCGTGAGCGTTCGCCTGTCGCGGCTGGAGCCCAGGCCGTGACGGCCCGTTTCAACCAGCCGGCCGGGTTCACCCTGGTCGAGGTGCTCCTGGCCCTGCTCATTGCCGCCCTGGTCATGGTCGGGTCCTATTCCGTCACCACCCAGGTCATGGGCCTGTCGGAAGATGTCCAGACCGGTCTGGCCGCTGAAGACACCCTGGACATCATGCGTCTGGCCCTTGGCAACGACCTGGGGTCGGCCATCTGGACCGATGTACAGAAAAAAGACGTGGCCGAAACCATGGCCTTTTACGGCGGCCAGGACGCCGCTTCGCTGTCGTCGCAGTCCGACCAGCTCCTGCTCTCCCTGGCCACGGCCGCCAGCCTGGACCCGGGCGCGCCGTTTCCCTCCCAGGCCTTTAACCGGGTGGAGTACGTGCTGCGTATGCCCCCGGAAAACGATCGGGCCAACCGGAACGTCCGCCAGCTTGTCCGCCGGGAAATTCCCCTGGCAACGCTCAGTTGGCGTGACCGGGACCACATGCCCGTAGCCGAAACCATCCTGATCGGAGCCCTGGAACAGTGCGCCATCCGGTTCCTGGAAAGCGCCGCCACCGCCCCCCAGACGGCCTGGGACAGCCGCACCCGGCATGCCGCCCGCCTCTCCCCCCTGCCCGCCCAGGTGCGTCTCACCGGGACGGCGGTCTTTTCCGGCAAACGCCGGACCATGGATCTGCGCTTCCCCCTCCCCCCGCAAACCTATGCGACGGGAGCGGGGTCATGAAGCCGTCCGGGCCCCAGGGTGCGGTGCTCCTTTTTGTGCTGGCCCTGGTGGCGCTCCTGGCCTCCCTGGCGGTTTCGACCATCCGTACGGCCCAGATCGAAGTGTTTGGCGCCTACGGCGGCATCTACTCCAGGCAGGCCCAGGCCATCGCCGAATCCGGCCTGCTGGCCGCTGCCGCCGTTCTCATCCAGGATGGCCAGAAACTTGAAACCGACAATCTGACCGAGGACTGGGCCTATTTTCCCGATCTGGCCGCCTACCCGGGCATCTGGTTCCTGGACGGCCACCTTGACGGCCGCATCGAGGATGAAAGCGGCAAATTCCCGGTCAACAGCCTCCACCCCGGCCTGTCGGACCATGCCGTCTTCGAGGGCATTTTCCTGCGCCTGCTCTGCGCCCCACCCTTTTCCCTGCCAGGCGACAAAGCCAAAGCCCTCCTCGCCGCCTTGATCGACTGGCTCGACCCTGACGACAATCCCGGCGACGGCGGCGGCGAGGATGCCGCCTACGCCGCAGCCCTCCTGCCCTACCGCGTGCGCAACAACTCCCTGGACACCCTGGCCGAGCTGCTGCTTGTCCGGGGATTTTCCCGTGATCTGCTCTACGGCCGGGACTCGCGCCCCGGCCTGCTCTCCATGGTCACGATCTGGGGCAGCGGGCTCATCAACGTCAATACCGCCCCCTTGCCCGTCCTGGCCGCCCTGCCCATCAACCTCGACTCGGCCCGGGCCGCCTCTCTGGCCGCATCCCTGGACACCTACCGCCGGGATCCGGTGCGCCGCGACGAGTTGAACACGCTTGGCTGGCTTGGCAAGTCCGGCGGGGATCTCGGCGTCGAGTGGCCCCGGGGAGCCCTGACCACCCGGAGCCTGTATTTCTCCGTGCTACTCACGGGACGTTCCGGCGCGGCCCAAAGACGTCTTTACGCGGTGCTCAAGCGGGACCAGGGCCGGCAGTCGGCCCAAACGCCCAACTGCAAGGTGCTCTATCGGGAGTTGCGTTAAGGCCCCTGGCGTGCCACAAGGACTGTATGCGGGAATTCATCCTGGCTGTGTGCCAACGGCCGGAATCACTCGACGTTTTGCGTCTGGAACGCACTCGGGGGCGCCTTGCCGTCACCCTGGCGGCAAGTGCCGCCCTGCCGCCAGGCGCTTCTCCCGAGGCCATGGCCGCCCAGGCCGCCTCCCTGCTCCCGGACGGGGCGCAGCCCGCCGACCAGACCATCCTGGGCCTTGACGGGGCTAACGCCGTCCTGCGCCGCCTGCCCTTTCCCTTTACAGCGCCAAACAAGATCGATCTGGTCCTTGGCCCGGAATTCGAGCCCTATCTGGCCACTCCCCTGCCCGAAGCCGCCCTGAGCTGGACCCCGACGGCCCTGGCCACACCCCCGGCTGCCGTGACCCTGGCTGCGGCCGTTCCCCTCAGCGCCCTGACTGCCCAAACGGCCGCCCTGACCGCCCACGGGTTGCCGCCAAGCGCCGCCTGCCTCGATCTGGCCGGCCTCGACACCCTCCTGGCCAGCCTGCTGCCCGGAGCCGAGGCCGCCCTGTGCGTCAGCCTGCTCAATGGCCGGGCCGATTTCGTCTGCCGCCTGCACGGCGCTTCCCTGGCCTGGCGCAGCCTGCCTGCCCCCATGGCCGTCGCTGGCGATACGGCCGGCGTCAGCGCGTTTCTGGCCCGGGAAGCGGCCCTGACACTGTCGGCCATGGCCTCGCAATCCCCGGCCGGGCTGTCCCTGGCCCTTGTCGGCGAAGCCTGCCTCGAAAGCCACGCCAGCGCCCTGGAACAGGCTCTGGCCGTGCCGCCCACCCGGTTGGCCGCCTGTGCCGGCTGGCCGCTCCTGCCCGGGGGCGAGCCCCTGCCCGATGCCTATGCCGCGGCCTACGGTCTGGCCCTGTTGGCTGCCAAGGGTCCGGGAACGGCCAATTTTCTGCGCGGCGCCCTGACCCCGGCCCTGTCGCGTTCGTCCCTGCGCCGGGCCATCGGCCTGGCCGGCGGCTCCCTGGTTCTCTTGGCCCTTTGCGGCGTTGTGGCCCTGGTTGCCGCCTACTGGCGACTCGACGCCGCCCTGACCAGGACCCTGGACGAAACCAGCGCCATCGTGGCTGCGGCTGCGCCGGAACTGGCTGCGGGCCTGACACTCTCCCAGAAACTCTCGGTCCTTCGCGGCCGGCTGGCCGAACTGACGGCATCGGCCCGTGAACAGGGCCAAACCGGGACAGGCTCCATCCTGGAAGTGCTGGCCGCCATCCACCAGGAGCTTGGCGCAAACGGCACGGTGCAGGCCCGCCGCATTGCCGCCGACGACACCCGGGTGACCATCGACGCCGTGGCCGACGACTACACCACGGTTGACGCGGTCAAACGCCGTCTGTCCGCCGTGCCTGTGTTTCGTTCCGTGGAGATCAAGGGAGCCAAGAACCTGCCGGATAAAAAGCAGGTGGAATTCCAGCTCGACCTGCGGCTGGCCGGCGGACGGGAGCAGGCCCCATGAAGCGGCCGTTGCCCCATCCCCTGCTCCTGGCCGCTGGCGGGGCAGCCCTGGTCCTGGGGCTGTACCTGTGGGTGGCCGTCCCCCTGGCCGACGGGCTGGCTGTGCGGGAAAAACGACTGGCCGAGGCCCGGCGCGCCCGGGATGAAGCCGGAAGACTGGCCGGACAACTGGCTGCCGCCGGCCAAACCCCGGCCGGCGAGACGCTGCCGGAAGGATTTTCGCTGTTTTTCCCTGGTCGAAAACGTGGCCACCAGGGAAAACGTCAAGAACAATGTCGAATTCATGCGCCCGGCCAATCGCGAACTTGGCGGCGGACGTCGGGAGATGGCCGTCGATCTGCGCCTGACCGGTCTTGGCATGAACCAGTTCCTGGCCTTTGTGCAGCAGGTGGAATCGCCGGGACGCGGCATCCGCATCCGACAGCTCGTCTTGCAGCCGTCCCAGAAAGGCGGCGTTGACGCCGACCTGTCCGTGGCCGTGACCGTCCAATCGGACAAGACCAGATAACCCCCCCCCG
>NZ_MLBG01000006.1 GCF_001936595.1 Desulfovibrio sp. DV | reverse complement strand
TGGTGACGGCTGCGTCAAGGCGCACGGCCACCTTGACCGTGACGTTGACCGGCGTTGGCGACAACACCCAGGCGTCCTTGCAGGCGGCGGGGCGTTTTTCGTCCACCACGGCCTGGGCAGCGGCCAAAACCGACGGCGGGCACGGCCCATCCGCCCCCAGCACGGCCACGTCCACCGAACCCAACCCCCGGCGATGCGGAAAGGTCCAGGCCCGGGACACGCCGGCCACGGTCAGCGCCCAATGCTTGAAATCGTAGGCGTTGCCGCCGCCGGGCGGGTGCTGCATGTAGTCGAGCAGCCGGGCCAGCAAAGCGGCATCGGTCTCGGCGGCCACGCCGCCGGAAAGGGTCAGGCCGGCCTGGGACAGCACGCCCTCCGGGGCCTGGACGAACAGCACCGGCTCGCCCGAAAAAACGGGCATGACGCCGGCCTTGGCAGCAGCCACCGGCGCGACCGTCCAGCCGTCGGTGCCGATTATGGCTTGATCCGTGGTCAGGAAGATCAGGCCCGTGGCCACGTGGCGCACGGATTCGCCCAGGGGCACGACCGTACCGGGCGTACCCTGGACCAGCAAGTCGCCGCTGGCCGGTATGGCCGGCTTGCGGCTGATGCCGCGCAAGGCGGCATGGCGCTCCAGATATTCCGGGTCGGCCGTGTCGGGCAGCACCTGCCGGGCTATCCACAATTGGTGCTGGTACAGCCCTTCCACGGCGGCGGCTTCGGCCGTGGCGCGGATGTAATGGTCGCTGTCCGCGTCTGTTGCGGCGTCCGGCAGCAGGTTTTTGACGTCGCGCAGATAGGCGGCACGGATGGCCTCAAAGGTGGGGATCGTGTACATCAGGCCACCCGTACCGGATGTTGGAAGGTGGCCACGCGCCCCAGGGCGTCCACAACGGTGATAAGGAGCAGGCAACGGCCGTCGTGGGGCTGTTCGGAAGCCACGTCGATGGAACGCGCCCGGCCGTCGTCAAGAAGTGGTTGCAAGGCTGCGGCGGCATACTGCCGGGCCAGCACACCAATGCGGGGCAGGTCCTTGGAGCGGGCCAACTCATGCAGGCGCGAACCAATGGAAGTGTCCGCCCACCACGAACCCAAGGGAGTGGCCAGACGGATATAGACGGCGTTACCCAGATGATTTATCCGGGAGGACAAATATTCGCCGGTGTATGGATCAATGCCTTTGTCGATGCCCATGCCCGCCACCTTAGTGGCGGTGGGGTGGGTGGGGATAGGTGAAGGGGTTCAGTCTGTTTTCCTGTGAAGGATGGGAATAAATGCCCGCATCTTACATTTTGAATTCTCCAGAAGAGTTGACACAGGCTGCCATCTCTGTACTTGCAGGGAAAATCAATCCAGAGAATATGACCCTTGCAAAGGATTATTCAATAAGAATTAAAATAGCTGACCCAACGTGGACATATAGAAATAAAATAGACTACAAGATTGCTGGGCTTGTTCTAGATATACAAAAAGATATCCTCGGCATGTACAGTAGTATTTCAGGAACCAAAATTGACTTGCGCAATTTGCATAAATTTGATAAAAAATTTATAATAAAAGTCGAAGTAAAAGACGGATGCGTCGAGGCTGTTGTAAAGCTCGC
Organism: Desulfovibrio sp. DV; assembly: GCF_001936595.1. GTDB lineage: Bacteria > Desulfobacterota > Desulfovibrionia > Desulfovibrionales > Desulfovibrionaceae > Solidesulfovibrio. The sequence continues at coordinate 92,656 of NZ_MLBG01000006.1, read as the reverse complement.
AGGTTTTTTTGAGGCAGTCATCAAGAACATGACCGGAAAACAACAGGTTGCTGCGATATCAATAATATGCGCAACACTAGCTCTCGGTGGTTCGGCTTGGTTTGCCCATTCTTATCTTAATCACGTCGAAGATATTAAAGCCAAAATTGAAGATGAAAAAACAAAACAAAAGCTAGGAGAGTCTTTAAAAGAAGTCGCGATAGCATTGGCAAACAACAAGGATACGCCAAAGCACATTGCCTCACGAACAAGTTATGACGCTGTGATTGAGTTTGGTGGCGGTGAAAAATTTACGAAGGACGAATTGCAAAAAGCTATAAAGGAACAGAATCAAGAGGATGAACGGAGACAGCAGAATTTTACAATCGACGCAAAATATGACGTCCCGAGCTACAATTACGAAGATCAAACAGCACGCTTGAGAATTAATGGATTTGAGTTCGACGCTTCTACAAAGAGCCTGTCAGAAGATGTTAAACGCGACATCCAAAGAGATGCAAACGAAGCAGATTTAAAAGGAACGTTTGCGCGCGTCAACCTACAAGTGATTGCTAATGTTCGAGGCAATAAGTTGGTTGATTCATATATAATTGGCGTAGGAGTTCCTCGCGCTGGGTCAGTTGCCATAACAGACGTTCTCTCGATAAAAAATAAAGACAAATCTCTCAATTCATCGCAAGGTTCTTTGTTAGAATACACTCGAAAAGAGTGATTACATTTTAACCGGTTCATCCGTCGGCCCACCCCCATCATTCTCCGGATGCACGTGCCCGACCAACGAAACCCCACCCGTCACATGATCCACGTCCGCCGTTGACGTCCCCGTGATATGCAAATTCCCGCGCCACACGCCTTCGCAGTCGCCACCATCCCCGTCGCCGCCCATGTCCCATTCGGGGGCGTATAAGCCAATCCGCTCACTGGCCACGGCGTGGATGCGCTTGGCGGTCATGGTGATGTCTTCCTCGACGTCGAATACCAGCGTCTTGCATTCGACGGCCACCAGCTTGTCTTCCTTCAAGGTGATTTTGGCCCCGGACTGGTTGTAAACGCAGACTTCGCCGCTTTTGAGCGCCTGCACCCGGTAGCTGCCGTGTTCGGTGGCCACGATGACGCCGTGGGAGCTTTTGCCGCCAAGGGGCAGCACGATGCACTGGCTGCCGGCCGGCGGGGCTGACGTAAAGCCGAAGTGCTGGAAGACCTCGGCGGCCTGCAACTGCTCGCCGGCCAGGCCGTCGGCTTGGAGCAGTTGTACGCTTGGCGTGGTGTCCAAGGCGGTCAACACGGCCCGGAAGCCCAGGCGCACCCGGGACAGGGCGCGGGCAATCTTGGCGTCCATGCGGCGCAAGAAGTCATTGCTCATGACAGGTCCACCACCTTGCCAGCGCTTTTCCCGGCCTTGCCTTTTCCCTTGCCGCTGGTCTTGGCCAGCTCGGGCAGCCAGACGCCGTCTTCTTTGAGCGTCAGCTCGGTGAGGCTTCCCTTGTCGCGGCCGCCCAGGAACGTGCGGGCCATCAGAAAATAGGTGCCGTCCAGACCGTGAGGTTCGCTGACCACCTGCACGCGCTGGCCGGGTGTCCAGGGTTTGCCGCCGTCGCTGACCCGATGGCCGCGCACCCGGGCCGTCATTGTGAAGCCTTCCAGGCGCGAATCCATGAGCGTCTTTTGCGCCCGGCGCTTGGCTTCGTCCGCGCCGTCGCAGTCGCCGGCAACCAGGATCAGCGGCCGATAGCCCGGCACGTCCGCGTCGGTTTCCTGGTGCTTGATGTTGTGCTGGCCGTCGGTCGTCTCGGTGCCGTGGGCCTGGCCCAAGACGGTCACCTCGCTATAGCGGCCGGAAACGTCTTCGGTGACGGCCAGCGACAAGACATTGTTGCCCTGGCCGGAAAGGCGCATGACCAGGGTGGCCACGGGTGCGGCAGCATAGTCCGGGCCGCCCACAACCAGCGTGCCGTCCGGCTCGAACCAGGCCCAGCAGCCGTTGGCCTCGCAGGCCTGCCCCAGGGCGTCCCAGGCGGTCATGCCCGGTTCGATCTCCACCTTTTCCTTGGCTCCCGTGGCCTCCACCCGCACCTGCGACACGCCAAGGGGCCGCACGGCCAGGTCCACGACTTCCTGGAGCGTGGCCTTGCGCCGGGTAAATATCGGGGCGGAACAGTCCACCAGGACGCCGGCCCCGTCGCGGCCGGAAATGGCCAGGGAATTGGTCCCCTTGGCCACCTCGCGCTCGATGCGGTCAATGCGGCCGGTCAGCACCACGTCCTGGCCCAGGCAGACCTCCACGGCGGCCCAGGGGGCAACCGTGTCCGGCATGGCGTCGGCCGGAATGCCAAGCGTCACCTGCCAGGCATCGGCCGGGGTGATAAGGTGCGAGTCGATGCGATACGTGGTCCAGTCCCGGTGTTCCCGGCCGGCCACGCGCACGGTGATGCCCCCTGTGTCAGTTTGCGAAACCATGGAGCACCTGGCCCTGGGCCACGAAGTTGGGGTTACGAAGACCGGGGTTGAGGCGCGCCAGCTCGGCCGCCCGGGTATGATCGCCATAGAGCCAATGGGCCAGCAGGCGCAGATTGCACTGGCTCGGGGCGGTGTGGGTGATAAGCGGCGGATGCAGATGGATGACGGTTGCCCCCAGCTCCTGGACGGCCAGGGCGGCCCCGCGCACCTGCTCGATGACCCGGAAGGCCAAATGCGTGGGCAGCACCAGCCGATGCTCGTCAATGCAGTCTTGCAAGCGCTGGCGCACGCTCCCCACAACCGTCTCCACCTCGGCCGGGGTGAGGCTTGGCGCGGCGGCCTCGGCAGCCAGCACCTGCCCGGCGGCCGTGGCCATGGCCGTGGCCCGCTCCAGGTTGCACACGGCGGCGGCCATGGCCCGGGCCTGGCCCTGATAGGTGCCAAGCTCGGGCGAGGCTGCGGCCGAAGCCGTGCCCGTTGCCGGCAGGGTCACGCTCGGCCGGGGCGCGGCCGCGCCGGTCAGGGGACCGGAAACCACGCCGCCGGCATACACGGCCGCGTCCAGGGGATAGGCCGTGTGCTTCCCGGCAGCGGTCTGGGACAGGCGCGGCAGCTTATCCGAAATGGCGGCCAGACTGGCAAACCGGCCGAAGGCACCGGGCAAGGCGGCCATGGCCACCACCTCGCCTGCCACGGCCCGGGCCTCGCTGACAAGCGCCTGGGGGATGGCCAGGACGTCGGCGGCCACCACCTGGGGCAGGCTGGCCAGGGTCCGGGCAACGCTGGTGACCGAGCGGATCGCGCCCAACACCTCGCCCCGGACATAGGCCGACACGCGCCCGGGGAGCGACGCCGCAAAGGATACATAGCCGGCCAGCGAGGCTAGCCCGGCCAGGGACAGGCAGCTTTCCACCTCCCCGGCCAGCCCGGCCGCCTGGGCCAGGGCCGTGGCCGGTCTGGCGAAAAAGGGAATGTCCGGGCTGGCCTCCATAAAGACCAGCTCCATTTCGGCATAGTCCGGGCTGTCTTCGTGATGCTCCACCTGATAGCTGGGGCAGGCCATGGTCAGGGAGCCGAAGACGGGGTGGATCAGTTCCCCTTTGCCGGGCGTGTCCAGGGCGTCGATGAGGTCGGCCATGGCTTCCTCGTAGTCATCGCCCCAGAACACGGCCCGCAGGGTGACCTTGCGTGGCCGCCGGCCCATGTCTTCGATCTCCGCACCGTCGCGGTACGGGTATTCGTGCTGGACAATGGCCCGCTCGGTATCGTCGCGGGCGGAAATGACGTCAAAGGGCACACCGCGAAAGGATGCGGGCAAAAGCGTTTCGCTCCAGGCCATGGCTACTCCCGTTTGGCTTGGGCCGTGTTGTAGCTGTTGACGGTCCGGGCCACCTCGTGACCGTCCAGGTGCAGCACGGATTCCACGTGCAAGGTGCTCTTGTCCTCAACCACGATCTTCTGGGCGTCGGTCATGGCCTGGCTGGACGGCCCCCACGCTTTATGGGCGCTCGGCAAGGTGCCAGCCGATGGTCCCCACATTTTTTCGCCAGCCATGCGGCCAAGGTTGCTCCCGGACCACCAACCCACGGCCCCGCCGGCCAGACCGCCGGCAATGCCGCCGGCTGCGGTGCCCACGACCGGAACCACGGAACCGCCAGCTGCGCCAAGAGCCGCGCCCATCTTGGCCCCGGCAATGGCCCCGGCCAGCCCGCCGGCGTTTTCGGCGTGGCGGGTGTTTTTTGCGCCCGGGTCAGGGCGTCGCTGCTCTCGGTGGTGTAGATGTCCCAGGCGGCCAGGCCGGCCGTGGCCAGCGCGCCCCCCTTGCCGCCAACCATCCCGAGCAGGCCGCCGCGCCCGGCAGCGGCAGCAGCACCGCCGGCCCCGCCAGTGAAAAGACGCATGGCTCCGAAGGCAGCGGCTGCCGCGCCCATGACGCCAATGGCCGTGGCCGCCTCGGTGGCCGCCACGGCCAGGGTGGGAAAACGCTGGGCCAGATCAGCGGCGGCGTCGGCTGCGGCCTTGAGCGGTCCGGACACGTTGCCGAGCATCCCCGAGCGGGCAATCTCGCTTTCGTTGCCGGCCCGTTCCATGGATGCGGCCGTGCTGGACTGGTAGACCTGAAAGGCCGTGTCGCCTGTGCCCTGGGCGTTTTGCATCCGGCCCTGGACGTCGGCGATGTAGTCCTTCTGGTTCATGGCCGCGATAAGCGCCAAAAGCGCCTGCCGGTCCTGCACCACCTTGCCCACGGCCGAGGCCTCGGCCAGGTCGGCCATGTCGGAAAGGATTTGCTGGCGCTCGGCCCCTTGCGTCTTGCCAAGCTTGGCCTTGAGACCGGCATAGCGTTTGTCCTTGCCCACCACATGCTCGTCCACAAGCTGGGCAAAGGCTTCGAGCGGCAGCTTGCCCTTGTCCCGCGCCCGGGCCAGGGAGCCGGTCAGGTCGATGCCAAGCTTGGCGAAATCCTTTTGCGTGTCCTGGCTGTTGAGCTTTTGCAGCAGGTTGACCAGATTGTTGCCGGCTTCGTCCTTGCTGCCGGCGGTGACGGCCGAAGCCTGGGCATAGGCCAGCATCTGCTCAAAACCGGGCATGGACTTCATGCCGCTGCCCAGGGCCATCATTTTAGGCAGCCATTTGGCCATGTCTTTGAGTTCAAAGCCGCCGGCCTGCCCGGCAGCCATGGCCTTGTCCAGGGCTTCGCCGGCTTGGCCTTCGCTGAAAAATTTCTGTTGAATGCCCCGGATGACGATCTCGGCAATGTCCCCGGAGCCGGCCCCGGAGGCAGTGGCGAACTTCTGGATGGTCGGCAGCAGCCGTTGGGCGGCGTCAGCCTTGATGGCTCCCGAGGCCAGCATGGCGTCCAGGGCTTCGGCCGCCTGGTCGCGGTTGCCGCCGCCCTGGCGCACGGCCGCGTTGACGGCCCCTTCCAGTTCCTTTTTGCCGGCAATGCGGCCGGCCACATCCCGGTCGGCGTAGGCAGTGTTGGCCATAAGCGCCAGACGCTTCTCGAAAGCAATGGGCTGTCGCAGGGCAGCGGCCGCAACGCCGGCCCCGGCAGCCACGCCAGCCCCGGCCTGCCCGATGCCCTTGACCGCGCCCAGGGCCGCCCGGCCGGCAGCCCCCACCCCGCTCAGGGCGTCGCGCAGGCGCACCCCGGCCCGGGCGGTCTGGTCGAGGCCGCGCAAAGCCTCGAAGGCCATGGTCCCCACGCTCTTGATCGCGCCGGCCGACTGGCCCACGGACGCCACGTCCCGGGAGGCCCGGCGGGCAGCCTGGCCCAGGCCGCCCATGAGCTTGTCGGTCCGGGCCGCTTCCATCCCCACGGACCGCACACCCTCGCCGGCGCGCCCCACGCGGCCAAGCTCCCGGGCAGCGGCCCCGGCTCCCTGGCCAACGCCCCGGGCCGCCCGGGTGAGCGTGTCCAGGGACTTGGCCGCCTGGCCCCCCATCTCGTCGCGCAGGCGCAAGACGACGGCTATTTCCGTACCCTTGCCCATCTATTTTGCTCCTTTGCGGCGACGGGGAATGACGCGCCGGCCGCTGCCGGCCGGGGCGCGCCCGGTCAGGATGGCCAGATAGGATTCCGCTTGCGGCATGGTCATGGATTGGATGTCACGCAAAGTGAATGTCTTGCCCGCCAGCGCTACTTCGAGGGTCCGGTAGTCTCGCAGTCGCTGCTCGCGGGCACGAGCTTTCCCCGCAGGGCCTCCTCGGCGTCGGACAGCGGCGTGTAGTCGCTGTAATGCAGGCCGGCCAGCAGTTCCGGCGTGATGGCCTCGGAAGGCAATGCGCCAAGCCGGGTCAGGGCGCGCGACCAAACGTAACGCGACAAGCGCGCCGTACACGCCCCTTCCGGGGCGTTTTCAATGGACCATTCCATGTCTTCAATGGTGGGCACGCGCATTTCAAAGTCCTTGTGCAGTGCGCCGGATGCGTCGCGGTGGCCGATGAGCAATTGCCCGGTGACCGTAACCATGGCCTATTCCTCCACCTTGTTAAGCGATAACAGTTTGACGTCCACCCGGGCTTCGCTGTCCACGGTGTATTTGTTGCCGATGCTGACCACGGCGCAGTCCTGGTAGCTCTCCCGCTTGCCGCCCTCGGTGACGGGATAAATGGTCAGCTTGGCCCCTTCGACGCCCGACCAGTCCAGGGCATCGTCCTTGGGCACGACGGCGGTGATGGACAGTTCCCAGGTCTTCACACCCTGGTGGTAGCCCTTGGCCCGGCCGGTGCCGTTCATGGTTTTGACGACCTTGCGGCCGGTTTCGTGCTGTTCGTTGAAATCAACGATCTCGTATTCCTGGCCGTCGATCTCCAGAATGATCGCGCCCAGGTATTCTTTTAACGCCATGGCGGTGGTCCTCCGTTAGAGAAGCAGGTCGATGCGGCCGGCGAACACATGCAGGCCGTTGACCACATCGGCCGGGATTTTGGCATCGAGCCGGTTGGGGTCTTGCAGGTCGCGCTCAACCAAAAGACCCGGCAGGTTGGCCTTGACCTCTTCCACGATCTCCAGCTCTTCCAGCTTGTAGAGCACGTCGATGAGTTCGCTTCTGACCTTGGCCGCCGTGCGGTTGGTCAGCTTTTCCCGGGGAAAGCGCAGGCTGATGCGCTCGCGGCAGGCCGTGCGTATGTAATCCAGGGTGCGGATGGTGGTCAGGTCCAGGAGCGCGATGTCTTCCACGCCCTGGGGGTCGCGGGTGTAGGTGGTAATCGCCCGCACGATCTGGACTTTCTCGCCCGGCCCGACCTCAAGGGGCGTACAGCCGTTATACAGCGCCGACTCCTGCTCCATGCGCCCCAGGCGCTTGGCCACCGGCGGCACGGCCACCGGGGACAGGGCCAGGGTATTAAGCGGCCGGGCCGGGTCTTCCTCGCTGGCGATGACAGCGGCATAGGCAGCGGCCACGTCCCAGGCCGGCGAGGTGGTGCCGGGCACCAGCGCGCAGGTGATGCGGCCGGAATTGATCAGCCCGGCCAGGGTGGTGGCCTGGGCCAGGGTGCCGGTGTGGGCATAGACGCCGATGGCCCCGCGCTGTTCCAGGGCGTGGCTGACGGCGTCGAGGTGGGAGCGCAAAGCGGTCAGTTGGGTCTGGCCGATGTAGGGCACGGTGATGATGTCATGGCCATCGGCAAAGACGGCGGCGAGCCCCGGGGCAATGTCCGGGTCGGTCGCGCCGCCGGCCATGGGCGTGACTGCCGCAGCCAGCCCGGCCACGGCCAGGGAGCAGTCCAGGTTGATGCCATTGCCAAAGGCCCCTTTGTTGCGGGCGGCAAGCGTCAGCACGCCGCCGACCGCCGCAGCCGCCACCGGCAAGGTGCGGTTGGCGTTGACCCTCTCGGCCAGCGCCTCGGCCACGGCCTGGGCGGTATCGCCCAAGGCGGCCGCCACCTGCACGATCTGCGCGCCGATGGTCAGGTTGACCACGCCGACGCCGGCCGACGTGCCGGTCAGGGTGACTTTTCCCGTGGCCACGATGCCGGCCGCGTCGTCAGGCACGGTGATGACGGTCAGGCGCAGATAGGGGTTGGCGGTGATGGCCGCGCGCACCATGAGGTGGGCCAGGGAGCCGGTGCCAAAGAGCGTGCGGCCCTCTTCGTCGGAAAAGACCTCCACCGGCGTCAGTACCGGCTGCGTGCCTTCGGCCGTGCCTTGCCCCACGATGAGCATCCGCTGCACGTTGGCCGGCAGGGTGCGCACCGCAAGTTTGGTATTGAACTCGAAATACTTGCCGGGCTTGCGGATGGACGCCGGCAAGGTGTCAAAGCTGATGTTTTGGCTGGCCATCACTCCTCCTTGGGCTTTTGCGGCGCGGGACCAGACACGGCGGCCGCATCGGCAGCCAGGGCCAGGTCGCCGTCGGCGATGCGGCGGCGATAATAGGCGCTGTCCGGCACGGTCACGGGGGCGGCCTCGGTGATATAACGGCGCGGCATCCCCTCCTGGGGCACGCGCACGCCCGGGGCGGCTTTGACGGTAATGGTCGCTGGGGTCACGTTTATTCTCCTTTGAGGCTGACCAGGTCGGCGGCGTCGGGCAAGCCGTCGTCTGGCTGCAAGTGGTAGGCAAGGGCCACGCGCTCAAGCATGAGCGGCTCGGGCTGGGCCAGTTCGCCCAGCACCACGTCGTAGCTGGTGTGCCATTCCAGAGCGAAAGCGGAGACGGCGTTGCCTTTAAGCCGCGCGGCAACCAGGGTCCGGGTGCGGCCGGGGGCCAGTTCATCAATATCCAGGCCCAGGTCCTGGTAGAGCAACAGCCGGCGCACGTCCTCGATCATGGCGTAGGTGCCGACCTGTCCGGCGGCGCCCTGGCGGGTGGCTGTTTCGCTTCGCAGGTTGTGGGCGGCCACGATGACTACAAAGGTGGCCGGGAACCGCCAGACACGCTTGGGCATGGCCAGGGCCTTGCCCGGGCCGTCGTGGGCAAAGCACACCCAGATGGCCGGGAAACGGCGCACCACCTCGGGCAGGCCCTCGTCGAACTCCCCGCCGTAGGTGGCAACAAGCGGCTTGTAGGGCAAGGCAGCCCCGGCGATGCGGCTTTTTATGGCCTCTTCGATGATGGCAATCATGCCTCGTTTCCCCTGGCCGGCCGCCGGTCAAACACCCGGCGGCCAGTGGAAAAGGCCACCCCGGCCGTACTACCCTGGCCGGGCAGGGACAGGCCCGGCAGGTCGGCCTTGCCGTCGGCCACCCGTTCCAACCATTTGATGGCCTGCCGGTAGCGTTCCAGGATCGGGTCCGTCTCGCTGGCCGGACCGCCGGTCAGGCGGTAGCGGGCGATGTCGCACACGGCCGCCGTCAAGACCGGCGGCACCGGCGAAACCGGCACGGCGTAGCGCCTGGCCAGGTAGCTGTCGGCCTCCGAAGAGGCGCGGGTCAGGGCCGCCTCGGCTAGCCCCGCGTCCACCGCGTCGGTGTGGTCCCGGTCGGTGATGGCCACCAGCTCATCCAGGCCGAAGACGGCCGTCATATCGTCCAGGGTAGCGTACATTTACTTGCCCTCGGGCTTGGCTTCCGGGGCCTCGGGGTCGTCGTCGAAGCCGAAGTCCTCGTCGCCGGCCTCTGGGATTTCGGGAGCGCCGGCTCCCTCGGCAGGTTCCCCGGCGGCCGGGGCAGCATCAGACGTGGGGGACGCCGCCTTTTTCTTACGCGGCGGTGGCGCGTCCTGGGGCGCGTCCAAGCATTCCACTTCCAGGTCGGGATCGGCCTGGAGCTGGGCCAGTTGCCCCTCGGTGAGGGTGCCCGGCGGGATGTCGCCGGGTTCGACCTCGTGCTTGAGGCCGGCCCGGTAATGGCCGCCGCGCAGGCTGCGGGTGCGGACGATGGCGTTGACCGTGCTCATGGCGACCTCCTAGTTGAGCCAGGGCGTGACCAGCACGTCCACGATGCCCGCGTTGGGGTTGTCCGAGCCGTCCGAGCGCCGGGCCACCTGCACCACCTCGGCAGCGGCGGTGCGCAGATTGGTAGGCACCACCAACAAGGTGGGCTTGATGCCCAGCGGCCGGCCGCCATCCGCCCGGAAGCCGGTCATGGCGTCATAGGCCGCGTTGAAGTTGGCGTCGGTGAGCGGCTTTTTCGAGCAGTAGGCCGTCTGCCAGAAGCCGAAGCCGGAGTTGCAGCGGTAGCGGATGCCGAAGCGATATTCGTCGGTCATGAAGACCGCCTCGTCATCGGCGCGGGTCATGCTGGTCAGCTCGGGCTTGGTGCGCTCCTGGAAAAGGACGGGCTTGAGCACGCGGGAGGTATCGAGCAGATACCAGGGGATGTCCGCGCCGTCGGCGATGTTGGCGATGGTGGCGGCCGCGCCGGTGCCGTCCACGTTGGGATAGACCGGGTGGTCGGTGTCGAAGAAGTACTGGCCGTCGAAGCACAGGGTGGACAGCCCCAGGCGGAGCAAGCCGTAGACCAGCTCATCCGGGAAGCTCTTGGCCGCCCGGCCCATTTCACCAAAAAGCGGCTTGTAGATGCCGACTTCGTCGTCCTCAATGTCAGTCCGTTTGACCCCCACCGTGGATTCAAAGAGCTTGTTAGTGATGCTGTAGCCGTGGGCCGCCATGTCTTTCAGCACACGAGGCCCCACCCATTCGACAAGCTGGGGGAACTGGCCCAGCCAGCCGTAGGTGTTGGACTTGGAGGTGGACGGCATGAGGGTGGCCACCTTGTCCCAATGCGAGGGCGTCTCGCCGTAGACGCGCTGGAACTCGGCTTTAAAGCCGGTGAACAGGGCGCTTACCAGCGCCGGGGTGATGATCGCCATTTACTTGGCCTCCTTGGCGGTGGCGTAGAGGTCTTCGGGGATGCCGAGCAGCTTGGCCGCTTCCTTTTCCTCGGCCGACAGCGCAGCCGTGGTGGCCCCGGCCGCCGGCGGCGTGACGGTAGTGGTCTGCATGGTGGTCAAAGCGGCCACGGGCACGGCCTTGTCCAGATAGGCCCGGGCAGTGTCCGGGGCCGTGGCGGCCAGGTCGGTCAGCCAGCCTTCAAGCGTTTTGTGGACGCGCCCGTCGGCCACGGCGGCCTTGATGTCAGCGGCCAAGGCAGCCGTGCCGTTTTGGGTCTGGGCAGCGGCCAGGGACGCCTTGAGGGCGGCGTTTTCCTGGGTGAGCGCGGCCACGGCCTCGGCCGGGGCGAACTTGGCCGGATCGGGCTTGTCCAGCTTGGCGGTCAGGTCTGCCAGGGCGGCGTCCTTGCCGGCCAGGATGGCCAGCAGGTCCACGCTGGTGGCCGCCTCGCCCGCGCTTGTGACCTGGCCCTTGAGCTTGTCCAGTTGCGCGGTGACGTCCTCGGCCGAGGCAGCCACCGGCAGGTTGAGCAGAAAGCGCAGGCGCTTGAGCAATTCGTCCATAAGGGCCTCCGTTTGGGTTTGTTCGGGAGTGGTTGCGGCGCTCTGGCGGGCAGCGGCCACGGCGGCCAGCCCGTCAAGCGCCGGGTTGTTGGTGAGCGCGGCGTTGATCAGTTCCAGGACGGCCCCGGTGGCCAGATCGAAGGTGAAAAGCGGCGAGATATAGCGGTATTCGTCGGCCCGAATGTGGCCGCGCGCGGCATCGGTCCAGGCCACGCGCGCGAAAAGCCCCTGGCCGGGCACGTAGCAAAGCGCCTCGATCCAGCCGGCGGCCACGGCCTTGTGGCCGGCGTCTTTGGCCGTCAGGGTGTGGTGCTCGTAGTCAATGCAAAGGGGCGTTTCCCGGGCGTTGGCCCGGGCGATGAGCGCGGCGGCAATGGCGGCGTCGAGCCGCCAGGCCTTGGCGGAACAGCCCTTGAGGCTGCCCGGCCGGCCGTCGCGGGCGTCGAATTGCCCGTCCGGGAACAGCTGGACGCTTACGCCCTCGGGCAGGGTGCCGCTTTCCGGGGAAGTGGCCAGCGCCACGGCCAGGGCGGCCGTGGCGTGGCGCTTATGGGGGGGAGTCGCGTTGCGCATGTCCGCCACACTAGTGGCGGAAGGGGGAGGCGCGAAAGGTGAAGGGGTTCAGTAGGAAAACAATCTGCTTTAGTAAAATATGTCAGATTATGGATAGACCCCCAAGGATTTCGACTGAAAGACAGAAAAGGAGCAAACCCTCAAAACGCCAGTTTCAATGATTCCTAGACCAACCGAGGGAGGGATTTTTTCTATATCATGCAAAAATAGCCCCTTTGCGATAAAGTTCCCTCCACTCGTTCAAAGAAGAAGCTTGTTAGTCGGCTGACGGTGTTAGTACGGCACGTCATGCCCAAGGCTATCGACGTTTTTTCTTCTTTGCTGTGTGAGCGACTCGCTTAAGATATTTTGCTTTTTCCTCTGCCTTTTCTTTGTCGGCCTTGGCTTTTGCCAGCATTGATTCCAGCTCTTCATTTTGGCGCTCTAGTTTGTGTAGTGTCTCCGTTTTTATGGCCTCAGAGGCGACCCTAGCTAGGTCAGCCTTATACTCTGGGCTTCCTCCTATTGAACTTTTTTGTCTAGATGTCAGGCTCAATGGAATTATTCCACGTCCTCCCTCGACAAATGTTACAGAATTGTAGTATGATTCAAGCTGTATATAACTTCCAATCGATGACGCCCATCTCTTAAGAGTTCCCTTGCAAGCTAAATCCCATGAGATGACTTCTATTCCCCACCCAGCTTTATACATTCGTTCGAGGTCTGCATGAAATCCAACCCCATCGTCATATCCCTGACCATCGCCAGTCAACAAAACTGCAATTTGAGGTTCTTTTTCATCTGTGACAGCTCGAAGCATGTGAGTCTGCAAGCACTGATCAACACCTTGTTCCTTTTTGGATATTGCCCCCCGCTCATATAGCTCAGGTTTTATTGTTGTGCCTTTGGTAAAACTATCCCATAAGTGTTCTTGCTCTGGGGGCACTGAGCCAACTGCAACTCCACTTGCCATTTGCCTTCCTGCCAAAGCAAGTTTATATAAATTCATAAAATGAATACGGACAGAATTTCGTATAGCATAACTCTCAATCCTTTCAGCATAGCGCTGAGCAGAATGGAAAATGTTGGAATTATCCCAAAACAGGTGAATTCGTGGTGTCGACATCCTTCCTCCTATGAATAAAATTCCGCTTATTTGGCATAGTGGCCAAATAAATAGTAGATCAGTTCACAAAAAATAGCAACATTGATAGCGCCACTTGTTAATGAGTTTTGGCCTCTTATTTCGACATAAGGCAAGATTATCTCACTGCGAATCAGCAAAGGAGAGTTGGCTGTGAATGCGTTAACCCCCCGTTAAAATCCCTCCTATCCCCTTCCCCCTAACCTCGCCCCGCCAGCACCCTTTGCAACGATTCTAACGCCACCTCCGCAATTTCCGCCTCATCCGCCGGCCCCATCCCAAAAAAGGGCCGCGCCGGGATGTCGCCCCAGGGGATGGGGCCACCACGACGGGTGGTGCCGTACTGGCCTTTCCTGGCTCCGAACTGGTGGGTGGGGGCTTTGACGTCGGCGGTGCCGACGCGGGCAAAGTCCGGGCCATGCTCGCTATGGATGGAGCCGGCCAGGATGCCGCTGACCTGCATGATGGGCTGGGCGCTGCCGCGCTTGGCGACGGTCGCCGGGGAGAGCGCCGCCCAAGGCGCGCCCGTGGCCGGGTCGGCTTGGCCCGCGAAGGCCCGCTCCGGGATGTCGGCCAGCACGCCGGCCAGGGCGCGGGTCACCGGCGTCATGTCCCGGCCGGTGGCGATGATGTTGGCCAAGAGCGCTTGCGCCTGGTCGATATGGACTTCGATTTCAATCATGGCTATTTTCCTTGTGTGGATGCGACACGGTGACATTCTCCCTGCCGTAGCACGGGCTTTGCGCCCGGAGCGCCATGCGAGGTTTCCGCGAAAGCGGGTGGGAGGCCTCGCCATTCATGGCCCCAAGCGCCCCGTTTACTGCGGGGCGCTTCGCTTTTTAAGCCGCCGCAACTCGCGTTCCCGCTTGGCGTCGTCGCCGCTTAACCGGACAAGGCTTTGCACGAAAAGTTCGTCCCCTTCGGCCGTGGCCTTGACCACGACCAGCACGCCGCCCGGTTGATCCAGCACATAATCCAGCTTCCGGGCGCTTTCCTGCACCCGTTCCCCATGGTCCACGGCCTCTTGGGCCAATCGGTAGTCGTCGGGGTCAAGCTCCGGGTGCCTGACCGCCTGTTTGCCGGCGGTCTGGGGCGAGAGTCGGGCCACCTGGCTATGCGCGCCGATTAACCCCGCATCCTCGGCCGGCAGCACGGCCAACGGGAAATTGCCCACCGGCTTGGCCAGCCATTGCGGCAGCACCGGCCCCTGGGCCATCTCGCGCACGGCGGCCCGAGCCAGGTCTGGAGGCGCGGCGTCGAGCTTGCGCGTCAGTTCATCGAGCGCCCCGCCCAGCCAGCTCGCGCCGGGGTTGGCGGAAAAGCCCACGTCGGTGAAGGCCACGTAGCCGGTCTCCGGCACCTTGTAGCCTGTGACCGGGCGTGTGAGCCGCTGCCCATCGGCGGCTGGCACGGTCGCCTGTTCGGTGACCATGTTGCCGACGCCGGATTCGGGCGTGACCTGTTCGGCCTCCATCCGGGAGTCTGACAACGCCCGCACCCGGCAGCGGCAGTTGAAGCCGTTGGGCGGGTAATGCGAACTCCAAAAAGGATCGTCAAAGCGGAAGGTCTTGCCGCCAAGCACCTTGTGGGACGGCCGGGTCTTGCCGTCCAGCACGGCCACGTACTGCCACCAGGGCCGGGCGGCGGCGTTTTCCAGCATGGTCTTATAGCGCCCAGCCATGAAGGCGGTTTGCAGATTTTGGCGATAGATCAGCCGCAGCCGGGCCGGGCTGCCCAGCTGGACGAGCCGTTCCTCGCCGGTGTGGGGATCGACCATCTTCCCCTTGCCCCACCAGCCCTTGGCCCGCAGCTTCGGCTCCAGGTCTTTACGAAACCAGGCTTCGGTCTTGCCCTCGGCCAGGGCGGTCCGGCAAGCGGCGCGGATGTCGGCCAGCACGTCCAGGCTGGCCGCCTTGGCCACGGTGAAGGCTTGGGCATGGGCGGCCTGCTCCATCTCGTGCCAATTGAAGGTGATGCGGTAGCCCTTGGACTCGAAATAGGCCACGGCCTCTTTCGGCGGCAGGCCCATGGCAAAGGAAAGGGAAACGGGAGCAGGCATGGGCTATTCGGCCTCGGCCTGGGCCGAAAGCCGCCCCCACAGCTCACCCACGAACAGCACCCGGGCGGTCAGCTCCTCCAGGGCCGTGGTATCCATCCGGGGGTACAACTCGGCCAGCTTGCCCAGAAGCGCCTCCGGGGCCACGCCGTTTTCGGCCTCGGCAAAGATCGGGGCCAGCATGTCCCTGGCCAGGGCCGTCAACACGGCCTCGGGCACCTCGGCCGCGTCCACCGCGTCCTGGTCGGGATAGCGCGGATCGTCGCCGCCCTCGGCCGTTAGCGCCGCCGTGGCTTCGGCCTTTGCCTTGCCTGCCTGGCCGGGTTCGTCGCGGTCATTCCCGGATGCCTTACCCTGGCTTTTGCGCACCAGCACCGGCTCGCCATCCTCGGGCAGCGGGATGCCGGCGCGCTCGTGCGCCCAGCGGGTGGGGATGTCCATGACCTCGGCCAAATCCGGCAGCGACTTGGCCAGCTTTTCCAGGTCTTCGGGCCGGGACGGATCGAAGACAAAACGCGGCAGCAGGCCCGGATCGGTCACGCCCTCATTGAGATAGGCCAGCGGGGCCAAGAGCTGCCGGGTCAGGCTGCCGGCAAGCTGGCGGGCATCGCTGGCCAGGATGTCCAGGCGCACCTCGTTGTGGATCTCGCCCAGGGCCTGGCTGCCCACGCCCTTGGTGTCGGTGGTCAGCGTACTGCCCAGGATGGCCTTGGATTGCCCGGTCTCGCACAGGTCGTGCATGGCCATGAACGGCTTTTCGCTGCCACGGGCCGCTTCCTTGAATTCGATCTCCATGCCTTCCGGGATGATGCCGGCGGCGTCGGAACCCAAGGCGCGCAAGGCGGTCAGCAGGGTCTTTTGCTCCTCGTCGCTGGTGTTCGCCGGATACTTCCCCAGGCGCATGGGCAGGCCGTGGATTTCCAGGAATTGTGAGAAGTCCCCCCGGCAATACTGCTTGAGCAGGTAGGTCCAGCACAGCACGCGGAAAAGGCCGGCCCGGGCAAAGATGCCGGACTTGCTGCGGTGCTGGTGGACGATCCAGCCCAGGCCCCACAGTTCTTGCCCTTCGGGCGTATTGTCGCGCAGGCGAAGGGAGCCGTCCCGGGCAAGCATGAACCAGTTTTGCGGCCGAAGGTGCAGGCCGGCCGGCAGATGCCGGGAACCATCATGGCTCCACTCGAATTCCAGGCAGGCGAAGCCATGGCCGATGGCGTCGGCCATATCCAGGATCATATCCTCGAAGTCCGGGATGGCCTCCACCTGTTCGCGCACAGCCCCGGCCACGGCCTCGGCCCCCTTGCCGCCGGCCTTGCCCGGCTCGATGCGCCAGGGGATGGAAAGGAGCGCCCGGCGGCGCTTGGACAGCTCGGCGTGGATATGCTCGTCGCGGTCTTCGATCTCGGCAAAAAGGGTATGCTGGCCCACAATGTCGCCATCGTCGGCCGCGCGCAGCAGGGCTTCCAGCCGCTTGGGCGTCAGCCCGCCGGTCAGGCTGGCAATGTAGTCATTGTGCAGCGCGCCCAGCGAGGCCGTCTGCATCCCGCCCCTGGCCCCGCCCTTGAAGGCGGTAAACGCGGCCTTCAAACGGTCAATCATCGTCGTCATGGTCATGGCGTCCTTTGCGAATCAGGTTGCGGCCGCCGGCCTTGGGCACGCGGGTAAAGGCCATGGCGGCAAAGCCCTTGGTCGCGGCCTGCCACAGCATTTCCAGGGCGTCGGGGCCATCGTCATGGTCGGCCTTGGGGAAGTGCCGCAGCTGTTCAACCAACGTGCTTTGGGAAGGATGCAGGCGGATGCGGCCCTGGGCGAAATAGGGTTGCAGGGCCTCGATGCGAAGCGCCTTGTCGGTGATGGGACTCACGGCCCGGGCCGGGATGGCCAAGCCGCGCAACATGGCCCGGCGGATCAACTCGGTGCGCAGGAATTCCTGGAACTGCACGGCCTCCACCACCCACAGCAGGCAGCGGTAGCGCTCGTGAAAGGTGATGACGTCTTCGATGATGCGGTCCGGGACGCGCTTTCTGATCGACGCCTCGACCACGTCGAGCACGCCGCGCTCCCGGGAATAGCCGCCAATCAGGATGGCCGAGGGGTCGCGCCCGGCCCCGGCCTTGCCCAGGCTCGGGTCCAAGGCCCCGAAGTACAACCAGTCGTCGCGCCGCTCCACCCAAAAGGTGATGCAGCTGGCAAAGGGCGCATCCTCGCCGGACAGCGGGTCGTTTTGCTGTTCGGAGTCGAAGGCGGCGTGGCCGTCCCGGGCGCGCTTGAGCATGAGCTTGTAAAGCGGCCGGGCGCTCGGCCAGGAAACCACCGCGCCTTTTTCCATGGCCTTCCCGGCTTTCTTGTAGAAGACCTGGGCCACTTCCTCCCCCAGGGCCAGCAGGATTTCCTCCCAGCGGTCCCACAAGTCCATGCGGTCGGGCCACTGGATCACGGCCTGGAACTTTCGCGCACGCCATAGCCGATTGCCAAGCAGCCGGGCCAGCACGGAATCGTAGTGCAGCACCGTGCCCACCAGAATCACGTCCATGGTGTCGCCGGCCTCGCCAAGCGAAAGAACCGTCTTTTGCAACCAGCTTTGCAGCTTGTCGCGCTGCTCCGGGCTTTTGACGTTCTCATCGTTTTCCAGGTCGTCGCAGATGACCAGGTCCGGCCGATGCGGTCCGTGGCGCAGGCCGCGCATCCGCTTGCCGCTGCCAAAGGCCTGGATTTTGGCATTGCCGGCGGTGATGGCCACGCCCACGTTCCAGACCCGGCCCAGGCCTGCGCTTTCGGGATAATCCATGGTCAGGCGGGGATTGGCCTCAAGTTCGGCCTTGACCGCTTCCAGCAAGGCGGCGGCCTGCTCAAAGGCATCGGCAATGAGGATCACGTAGCGTTTGCGGCCGGTCAGCAAGCACCACAAGACGAAGATCATGGCCACGATGGTGGACTTGGCTTCGCCGCGCGGCGCGGCACAGGCCAGCCGCTGGCCGTCCGGGTGGTCCACCAGCGCCGGCAGGGTCGTATCCAGCCAGGTGTGGAGCACACTGTCGCCGTACCGGCTGTAATGGGGGAAATAGGTGTGGCGGAAAAAGGCGAAGTCGGCCTGCACGCGCTCGCGGCGCTCCCGGGAGGCGGCCGGGTCCGAGGCAAAGCCGCCGCATTCGGCTTCGATGGTGCGGCGCAGGCCTTCGGCCAGCTTGGCCAGTTCGGCGAGAAAAGTTTTTGGTTTGAGCTTGCCCATTCTAAAATTATGCCCATTTTTAGAGGATGATAAAAAAACAATAAGCAAGAACTTTATCTCAAAAGTCGAATACCAGGAAAATTTTGAAGTATTATATATCCATTTCCCATTTCCAACTCCTTCAGGAAATAATTATGTGCGTGTAAAAGGAGTGTCTTTTGATGTTTTTGAAAAGTTCTTGTCCAAAATAGAGAAGGACAGAGCAGATAAAACTTGTAAATTAATTCTGGCTGAACTCCTTGAAGAAGTATGCGCTAGCAATGAAAAATGCCTTAATCTTGAACTCGAAAAAGAGATATTTAACTGGTTGTAGTTATCCATAGTATGATGCCACGACCGCGCCAAACGGCTCCAACACTTCCAGAAAGGCCGAGCCGTGCTGGGGGTAGTGGTCGCGGATGAACACGCCGAACTTGTCCAGCACCGAAAGCGCCGTAGCCAGTTCGGAGGTTTCCGGCAGCACGCGCTTGGACGCCGCCACGGTCTTGTTGAAACTGTCGGCCAGACTGGCCAGCATCCCCACCTTG
Source organism: Desulfovibrio sp. DV (assembly GCF_001936595.1). GTDB lineage: Bacteria > Desulfobacterota > Desulfovibrionia > Desulfovibrionales > Desulfovibrionaceae > Solidesulfovibrio. The sequence continues at coordinate 73,849 of NZ_MLBG01000006.1, read as the reverse complement.
ACCGCCGCCGCCAAATCGTTGGCCGCTATCTGCTCCATGAGGCTTTTGTGCTGCACCACATAGTCAGCCAGCATCTGCCGGGCCACCGCTTCCACGCCGTCACCGGCCAGTAAGCAGGCGGCCCGCAGCTTGTCCCAATCGTCGCCGGTCTCACGCGCCTTGCGCTTCCAGCGGGTGGCCGTGGCCGCAGGCACGCCGACCTTGGCCGCCGCTGCCTCCAGGGGCAGGCGTTCGTGGACATACGCCGCCCGCAGGGCTTCCATCTTGTGCTTGCCGTGGGCCATGGCCTACCAGCCCATCTTGGCCCGGATATAGCCGATGGCGATGGCCGCCACGCCACCGGCCAGGGAGCCGGAACAGGCCCCGGCCACCATGGCCCGCCGTTCCACGGTGTCGAGACGATCCACCACCGTGTCCATCTTGCCGTCGATGCGGCGAAGGAGCGCCACTTCCGTGGTTTCTCCCGCTTCGTTTCCGCTCATGATTTGCCCCCTCCAATGAGACGATCCAGTTTGTCTTCGATGGCCTTGAGGCGGTCCAACATTTCGGTCCGCATCAGCAAATAGTCGTCGCGGCGCACGCAGCCTTCCGCCACCTTTTCCCGCAGGGACGCCACCTCGGCGTCAACGCGCTTTTGCGCCTCCTTGAGACTATTGACCCACAAGCCACCGAAAAAGGCGACCAAGCCCAGGAGCACGTTGACGCCCAGCGATACCCAGGTGGCGGCGTCCATCAGCGGCCCCCGTTGTCCGTAACCAGGTCGATCAAGGCGTCCAGTTGCGCCTCCATGTCCTGGCTGCGTGCGCCAAAGTCGCGGATATGGGCCAGGATATCGGCCGGGGTCACGGCGCGGACAGGTCGTAATCCGGGACCAACGGCCGGGGCGGCGTCGGGCGCTCCAGCAACTGCGGCGGCAGCACCGGCTTCGGGCATGGCACCACCACCGGCACGACCGGCGGCACCGATGGCTTCATTGTACAACCGCACAAAATCAGGGCCGAAATTGCAAGTAAGGCCAGCTGTCGCACGTGGTATCCTCCTGGTGATGTCCTTGATTTTGGCCGTGCTTTCCCGCTTAGCCCGGTCCAGCTTGCCGGCCAGGGCGTTGACCCGGTTGGTTGCCGCCTCCAGTTCTTCGCGCGCCTTGCGTTCCGCCTCGGCCCAGGCCTTGGCCTGTTCGGTCTTCCAGGTCTCGGCCTGGGCGGAAAGCTCGGCCACCTCGGCCCGACGGGCGGCGTCGGCCTTCTCAAAGCCGGTCCGGTAGCCGGTCCCGAAGGCCAGGGCGCAAGCAACAAGCGCCGCCAGGGCGGCCCATACCCACTTATTGAGCCAAAGCGGCATGGCACACCCCCTGGCCCCAGCCGGCCCGGATGTAGAGCGGTTCGAGCGTCCCCAGGATGCGCCGGGGATAGCCCCGGTTTTCCCGGAAGGCGGCGGCGTAGCGGCCGGCGTTAAACCGCTCGACCTGGCCGAACCAGGTTAACGGGTCCGCGCCCTGGCGTTTGGCCAGTGCTTTGTCGCGCTGCACCCAGCCCAGGCCGCCGTTATAGCCGGCCAGCGTCATGGCCATGCGCTGGCAATCGTCCCGGGCAGCCACCCGGTCCCACAGCCACTTGTCATATTCGGCCAGGGCACGAAGCGCCCAGCCAGGGTTAAACGGGGTGTTGCCGGCCAGTTCGGGCACGATGTCGCCGATCCACTTGGACGTCGCGGGCATGAACTGGGCCAGACCACGCGCGCCCACCAGGGAGACGGCGGTTTCGCGCCAACGGCTTTCCTGGTGGACCTGGGCCGCCAGGGTAGCGACCGGCGCGGAAAGGCCAAAGGCATAGCGGGAGCATCGGGTCAGCTCGGCCCGGTGGCGCAGGGCCTCGGGCGGGATGGACTCGGCCCGGGCCAGGGAAAGCATGGCAAGAAGCACAAGCAGCGCCACCAGGGTAAACCCGACGCCGTGCCAGAATCCTTCAAAGAAGTGCCGACAAATGAAGCCGGTTGCCTGCTCCGCTAGTTTCAGCCAGGTATCAGGAATGGGCCGCAACATGGCAGCCAGGACGCGGCCCATGGCTACAGCCCCAGGCAAACGGCCAACATGCAGCCGGTGACGATCAAGGCGCGGCGCAGCAGCGCGCTGGCGAAGATGAGCTGATAGCCCGGCACCACGGCATGGTCCGCCTCGTCGTCGGGGTAGAGGCCGTCATGGGCGCGCCATTCCCGGGCCAGGTAGCCGTCCGGACGAGCATAAGGGAACAGCCAGCGGTCGATCCAGTAGCCGGCATAGCAGGCCAGCAAAACCTGGGCGAGCTTGTAGAGCAGCACGGGCAATTGCACCGGGGAAATGAGGGCCAACGCCGTCACCAGCACGGCCGCCGCCACAGAGCAGGCAACCAGACGCGGGGCATGAATCTGGAATTTGTTGAGCATGAACGCCTCCTTGCATTGCAGTTTGGAGGCGGAAATGGAGCCGCCCCCGTCACGCCGCCTATACTAGGCGGTGCGACGGGGGCGGTGATAGATGAAGGAGTTCAGCGAGCTACTTTACATCCATCCAGATGACTTCAGCCAATTTGCTTCGGCCGTTGTAGACGCCTTCTTCATGAGCATCAATTTCCTGCAACGTCTTTAGTCCCTTACGTCTGGCATTCATGTAGGTCATGCCAAGTTCTATCAATTCCGGTCCAGTCTCGCGGACCGTAGCCGGCACGTTCAAAGTGTCCACCTTGTCGCGGTAGGCCATGGCGTCCTGCATCCACTTGTTCCCGGCTGGAAATCCCGGACCGAATCCTGCTTGAGCGAATTGCGGTTGTTTCTTGAGAGCCAGCAGACGATCATACAAAGCACGAAGATCTTTTTGCACCCCGGGAATATCCGGGTATTGGGCCACAGTAGGCGCTTGAATGGGGACAATCTCAAGCTCATCCGCATGAGCTGGAAAAACCAGAAAAAGGACAAACCCAAACGCCAACAAAAGCCGCTTCATGCTTTCCCTCCGTTAAATCAACCGCAATTGGTCATCTGGCTTGACGGGTGCCGTCTTGAGAATCAGCCACACCCGCCTATCGGAAAGTTTGTATCGTCGGGCCAAATGAAAAACAACCTCGGCCGACGACCGGCCTTTGTTCGTCTCGGCCACGAAATAGTCATTGATCTCCGCATCCCTGACCGCCTGCAAGGCCGCCGCGCACCTCGGCACGTACAACTCGCCGCCGCCGAAATGCTTGACCAGCGCGTCCGCCGCGTCCAGGCCCACCACGTCGGCCAGCATGTTAAACCGCAGTTCGCCGAGTCTGGTTTGCCGCTTGGGCACGGGAAAGGTGGTGCCGCCCAGGGTGCGCACCAGCTTCATGGCTGTATCCAGGCCGATCAGCTCCACCAGTTCCGCCACCGAAGCAGGAAGGTTCTGATTGCCGCTCATGCCGGCCTCCCGTGGCGGTTGGCGTCGCGCATAAGCACCACCATGATGGCACGCACTTGCTCGGGCTTGAGCCATTCGAGTTTTTCAGCGCCGTACATGCGCTTGGCGATGCCCCCGGCATAGCTCCACGACCGCTTGGCCTCGGCCAGCAAGGCCTCGATTTTGTCGATGTAACCGGCCGCCCCGGCGATGACGGGCTTGCGGTGCGACGGCTTCTTGGCCGGCGGTCCCTGCCAGCCCAATTTGCGTAGGTAGGCGACCACTTCCACCAACTGGGGCACGGTGAGGGCGGCGGCGCTGTCCTGGTCGGCCAACCGCTCCAGGATTGCCCGATAGGTGTCGTCATCCAATCCGAGGTCTTTCTTGGCAATATGGATTTTGGCCAACAGGCTTTTCCGGGATTCGGGACGCATAATGGTTCTCTTTGGCTGCTCATCAGGCCGGACGCGCCACCGTCCGACGACCGCCCAGGCTGGGCGGTTTCGCATTAGGCCCGGTCGGCCATGACCTTTCGGGCCTTGGTGACGTATTTGGCCGAAATGGCCCCGGCCGAAGCCGCCCGGTTGATGAGGCCGGACAGCGCCTCGGCCCTCTTCTTCCAGGCCAGGGCCTGGGCTTCGGCACTGCGCAGCACCCGCATGGGCACCGGCCGGTCCGCCGGCGCGGCGCAAGGCGTCACGCTCCGGCTGGCGCAGTTGCCGCATAAGGTTTCGCCGCCGCTGACAAGCGCCAAACCCATGTGGCCGCATTCCGTGCATCTGCAACACTGTTTGCCGTCCATGATGCCTCCTTACAGCGCCGCGATGTCCAACGGGATGGGCGCATAGCTGTCATCTGCCTGGCGCTCGTAGACCCGCAGGAGCTTTTTCGAGCCAATGACCTGCAAGCTGTCCGCGATGGCTTCCATGGCCTCGCGCCAGCGGCCGTCCTGGATGTCCAGCTTGCGAAGCCCCAGGATCGCGCCGGTGTTGACGCGGCCTTCCTTGTCCACGGCAAAGGCCTGGTTGATAATGGCCTTGATTTCGTCGGTGCTGCCCTGTGTCCACTCGGTCAGGCATTCGTCAATGAGCGTCTTGGCGACCTGCAACCGCTCGTCAAAGGACAGGTGGTCACTGATCTGCACCTGGACCTTGTGGCGGCCGTCGAAGCTCAAAAGCGAGATGTTGCCCTTGATGCCGCCGCGTTTGGCCCCGTATTTTTCGGCCGAAAGATCGGCAAAGGCCTGAATGTCGCCCAGGGTGTTGGCGCGAAAATTCCGCAGCACCGCTTGGGCCTCCTTGGCGGCGGCCACCACGCCGCGCACCAGCTCGTCGCGCAGCTTGTCCACCGGCTTGACCTTGGTTTCAGGGATGAGGTGCCCCTTGGCGTCTTCCAGGTAGCCTTCAGGGATGGTCGTTGCTGTCGTCGTCATGCCGTGTGCTCCTTCCCGGCCGCATCGGACCGGTGTTTCGTGGTGGTGTTTGCGCCCGGGCGATGCGGGCAGATCTGGCAGGCCCGCCACAGGCGCAGGGCTGCCGGGCTGGAAGTTGGCATTGCGCCGGCCTTGTCGGCGCATTCGGCTGCCGTCACATCGTGCCCCAGCTGCGGGCAGGCCACGCCGCCAAGCACTGCCAACACCTTGGCCGCCAGCTTGTCCGTGCCGCCCGGGTACTTGCCGGCCAGGGCCAGGCTCACGGCCGTGCGCGAATAGCCCAGCCGGCGGGCCGTGGCGGCAATGGACGTCCGAGCCGCCTCGGCCACTAGCAGGGCCTGCCAATCAGCGACCATGGCCGGCCTCCGGGGCGGTGCGGCCAAGCTTGAAGACCTGCCCGGTGTTGCAGTCCGTCAGGCGTCGGGTTTGGGTGTTGAAGGCTGGTGCTTCGGGTCCGGTGGCCCAGTCGCGGCGCAACCGCCAGCGCGTGGCCCCGCCTTCGCCGCGCCGGGGCAGCCGCATAAGATAACCGGCCGCTTCCAAAGCGGCGAGGTAGCGCGAGAGGTTGCGCTCCGGTTCCTTTTCGCTGCCGTCGCACAGCATGGTGAGCAGGTCGTCCAGGCTGAAGCCGTCACGCATGCCCATGGCGCGCCAAGCACGTTGCCGCAGGCTCAGGCCGCGTCGGCTGGCGGCGTTGCCGCTACAAGGGCCGGAGGTGATGGTGCGTCCATCGGCCAGGAATTGCCGCCCCTTGTCCGTGATCTGGTGCACGCCTTCCGCCGAGGCCACGAACCCGTTTTGGCGAAGGTGGCCAAGGCAACGGCGCATGGATTCGCGGTCTTTGCCAAAGCTGCTCATAAGTTGCCGCGTCAGCTTCGGCCCCTCCGCCAAGGCGTTAAGTATTCTTGTCGTTGTCCAGGCCATCTAACGCCCCCCGGCGGCGCACGCAGCGCGGCTTGCTCCGGGGGCAACCGGGCGGACTGTCTTGGGCGTGCGGCTTTGCCAGTCAAAGGACAGGGGCGCGCCTTCCAGGTCGGCCACGTCCACCGTGCCCAGGGCGTTGAGCCTGGCAATGCGCTCGATGGCCGCAATTACGTTTAGGGCCTCGCGCATACGACCGCCGGAAATGCGATGCACTTCGCCCATAAGCGCCGGGGCCATACGAACCTCGGCCAGCTGTTCGCAGGCGTGGGCCACGTCGGCCAGGGTGGCGGGCTTAAACTCCACCACCTGGGCGATGCGGCCGTGAATCTGCTTGTATTTGGCTATCTGCTGCTGGATGCGGTCCATGCCGATCAAGACCACAGTCACCTCGGCCCGGTCGGACAGGTCCCGGATTTTCTCCAGGGCCACGGCCTTGTTGTGCAAGGTGAATTCCGCCTCGTCGATGACGATGGGCAGTTGCGCTTCCACCACACGCTCCAGCAAACGGCCGAAAAGCTGTTGGGCCGTGCCCGAAGGGTCCACCTTGAGGGCCTTGGCCAACTCCACCAGAAAATACTTGGGCGTCCAATCCACATTGGCGCGCAGGAACACCGCCCCGGATTCGGCCGCCCAATGCCCAACAATATGGGACTTGCCGAGTCCCGGCGCGCCATGCACCAGCATCATGCCGGCCTCAGCCGCGCCGCGCTGTTCCACAGCGGCAATGCCGGCCGTGAAACGCGAATAGTTTTCAGTTTTAACGAATTGCTTGCGCATACTGCTCCCTGTCGGTCTATTCGGTTTGCGCCCGGGCCAGGACGTTGCCGTCCCAGGCGATGCCTTCGTAGCGGTAGTAATCGTGCAGGTCCGCGTAGCCTGGGGATCGGACGTACGCATCCATCCAGCCGTGATCGCCTTCGGTCCAGCGGTCGCGGTTGCGCATGAGCCAGGCATAGCGGTCCTGCTCGGCCAAAAAGAGCGGGCGTTTGGCGGGAACCAGCGAAGCGGCGTCCACAGGCAAAGCCTCGGGCAGGTCCGGCGTGACGCCGTCCGCCATGAGCGTGAGGACGGGTGAAACTTCGGGAAGCTGGACCGTGGCCCCTGGGGCGATGCGGTCGATCTTGCCGGCCAGGCGCGAAAGCTGCCCCTTGGCCCGCTTCTCCCGGGCGGCCTCAACCTGGCTTTTGGGGAAATAGTCGATGGTGTTGGCGTCAAGGCGCGCCGTGCAAATCATCTCGCCCCGGGTGGTCCAGCAATAGACCGTGGAGGCGTCCCAGATGTCGTAGCGAACGTCCACGAAGTCGCCGTGGAAATCGGCCAGGGCATCGGCAAAATAGGTGTTGTTAAAAAGCCGCACCTCGCCGTTTCGCACCTTGCGCGGGATGCCGGGCATGAAGAGTTCGTCGCGGATGGCCTCGGGCACGCTAAACGGCTCGAACCCGCGCGCCACAAACCCTTTCCATGCCTCGTTGGGAGAAAGATGCCGCCGCCGGCCGGTGCTCTGGTCTTCGATCCTGGCCAGCCCCCGGTGCGGGGCGGCGTTGTATTCCTCGACCCGGGCCAAAAGCGCGGCCTTGAACGTCTCCCAGGTGGGCAACAGCTTGGATTTGCCATGCTTTTTCACATCCGCCCGGGTGATCTTGAACACCTTCTTGGCCGCGTCGCCGTCCATGTCGGCATGGGAGCAAGACGGCAGACGCCTGGACAGCGGGTCACAAAGGGTTTGCACCGCGCGTTCCATGAGGCCTTTGCCTTGCGGCCGGCCGGGAATGGATTTGACCGCGTCGATGCCCAGGCGGTCCAACATGCCGGAACCCGGGGTGAGCATGATGTTGTTGACGTACCCCGGGCCGTTGTCGGTGTAGAACAGGGCCGGGATGCCGCCGAACAGGCAGGCCATGCGCAAGGCGTCGAGCACGGTGCCGGCGCTTTCAGCCTCGCCAATGGACAGGCCCACGCATCGTCGGGTGGCCACGTCGATGACAAAGGTGACTTCCGGCTTGAAGGGCTGGCCGTGGACCGGATGCTGGATTTCGGCGTCAAAGGTGGTGCCGTCAGCGGTATAGACGTCGGTGGGCCACAGTTCGTCCGTGCTGCGCCGCTTGTGGGGGCGGCGCTTGAGAAGCGCGTTGCCGGTGTCGCGGCCGGCTTCCCGGTCGGTGTCGGCCATCTTGGCCAGAAACCGGCGCACGGCGAAAATGGAGGGCGGCACACCCTCATAGGCATCCACCAGCTGGTTGTAGGCGTCGGCAATGGTAGGCTTTTGCGGCTGTTGCCAGATGGCCAGGAAGGCCGGAGCCCAGGCCGGCACGGTCATGTCCTTGGCCTTGTGCCTGGGGGCGAGGGCCGCCTCGCCACCCTCGGCGAAAAGTGAGCACCAGCCGTACAAACGACGGCGTGACAAGCCGCGCCCGTCCGCCATGCGGTCATTGGCCACGGCCACCAGCCCGGCCAGACGCGGCGGCAGCGAACCGTCCCGGGCCGCATCCACCAGTTGGCGGATGGCCTTTTCCTTGCGCACGACCACAGCCAGCCGGTCGATTTCCCGAACAAAAGCCAGCCGAGCCAAGGCGGTTTCGCGCTGATGCTTGGTCAGCGACGCCAGGGGGGAGACTGTCTTGGTCGGGACGGCAGGCACGGCAGGGGCAGGCACTCCCGCCAGCATGGCCGAAGCAATGGCTTGGCGCACGTCAGCAGGCAAGGAAGCCAGGGGATAAAGGCGACGCTTGCCGCCACGGCCGCGTCCCTTATGGTCCTCAAAGGCCCAGGACTCCTTCGGTGCCCTGGCCTGAACGGCGCGCTCGGATATGCCGAGTGCTCGCGCGATGTCTTTTGCCGTAACTGTGTCTTGCATTTTCTTGTCCGCTTGGTCGCTGCCCGCGCTCAGTTAGGCGGCTTGGCTATCTGTGTTGAGCATGTCTTCCGGCAGAGCCAACAGCCGCCCCGGGCACCCCACATCGAGCAGAGCTCGAAGCGCTTTCCGGTTATTGCGCTGGCCGTGAATGGTCTCTGAGACGATGGACCGTGTTATTCCGGCCCGTCTGGCTACATCGGAAACAGAAATGCCCCTCTCCACCATCCAGGCGCGTAGTTTCCTTCCTTCACGCTTCATAGTTCCGTCTCGATTTTGCGTTTGCGCGCCCGTAGACGCTTGATTTCATGTTCCATTCGCGCCCATTCTAAGAGCTTGGCATCTTCACCGTCGATGATCCTCCAGCCCATTCCGTGGGAACGAGCCAGCACATCCAAAGGTTCCGATGATCCGAACACGTGGCAGAACAAATTCAGTGCCCGCGTGGAGGGCACGTTCTTGGCTTCATTGGGGTTGAGCCACTTTTCCAAGGTTGCAAGGGTCAATGACTCGGCGTTTCCGCCGCAAAGCCGCACTCCATAGCGTCGCGCTGCCTCGTTGAGCCTGTCCACGGCCTCGGCTCTAGAGAGTCCAGAACTTTCGACGATCCGGTTCATGGATGCCGCTATGTCCGCGTCCATGTTGAGACTGGGTAGGTCCAGCAGGCTTAGGCGGCGGGCGCTTTGCATCGAACTCGTAATCCTTGATCCGAAATTTACCGGGCATCGGACATTGTGTAACCGTGCCACCCCTGGTAGCTACGTTTGAGACGGGACAACCGTCGCCCCTGTGAGCCAATTGTTAATGTCAAAAGCTTAAATATGCAAGGCTAAAGCTTGCTTCGTAGAAGATTTTGGCTTCGACAAGGGCTAGAAACTTGTAACATATTGCACTTATTTAATCTTATGACACCAAAACATAAAAGCCACATTTCCCAGAACGGTTCGCAGAAACCGCCTATTTCTACGAAATCCTTTGAGGCAAAACTTGAAAGGGTCATGGAGGCGTGCGGGGCGTCGAACGATTCTGAATTAGCCAGAATATTAAATATTACACCACCGTCCGTTGGCACAGCCAAGAAAAGACGAAAGATACCAAGTGGATGGATAGAAAAAATATCTGAAACTTTTAGCGTTTCCGCAGACTGGCTTTTCTTCGGCACTGGCCCCATGCGTGCCGGCAATGCCCAAATTCCGCCCGCAGAGGCGCAAATTACGGGCCTTGCCACAGAGGATGACCTGCAATGGATGTCCCCTGAAGCCGCGCCGAGCATGGGTTATTCGTTGGTTCCAAAGGTGTCCGCACGCTTGGCAGCAGGGACAGGGAGCTTGGAGACGGAAGGGAATGTGGAGGGCTATTATGCGTTCAAGCTCGATTTTCTAAAAAGAAAAGGATTCCCTAAGAAAATGGTCTTGATGGACGTAGCAGGCGACAGCATGGAGCCTGTTTTGATGGATCGTGATACCGTATTGATAGATGAGAGCCAGAACTCAATAATATCAGGCGGACTCTTTGCGGTAGGAGTAGATCAAGAAGTGTTCGTTAAATACCTGGATAAGATTCCTGGAAAACTGGTCTTGCGAAGTAGAAATGAGCGTTACGCGCCCATTGAAGTCGATATGAACGGCCATCTTGCAGAGTCAGTTCGTGTTATCGGTCGCGTAGTCTGGAGCTGCCGCGAATACATACGGTGAGCTTTTTCGATCAATCTCCGATCAATAGCGTGTCAAAAATCGCGCAATTTTCTCGCATTCCTGTTCAATCAGTGCCAAACCGCGCTCGCCCTCATCCTCGCCGCCAAACCTAGGCGGCGCGGGCCTTTTCGCTCGTTGCCTCCCTCTTTTAGTTAGTGCCAATATGATCGCCTCCCCGGTGCAGGGGCAGACGGCGGGTATTACGCTCTACAGCATGGAGGCAAGCCAAGCGTCGAGCTTCCGATCAACCTCTAGCCTGTGGGCGGTTTGGTATTCTTCCCCGGAAATGGGGCCTTCTGTTTTCCAGCCGGGATAGCGTGAGCCTGAAAATGAAATCCCGTCGTAGATGGTGCCGGCATTTTTGACTTGCTGTTTGAAATGTTGATGAAATCGTCCGACTCCGCCGCCATTGGTGTTGAATCCGGCCACTCTCCTTCCTGCAAAGTCAGCCTGTTGTAAAAAACGCATCATCGGTGTGGAAACCGTGGCCCACCACACCGGACTTCCGACAATAACTAAATCGTACCGGGACATATCGGGAGGTGCGCCTTGCAGCCCGGGGAGATTGCCGCTTTCAAGTTCCTGCTTTGGAACGTCAACGGCAGCAGGCCGCTCCACCGGATAGGCATTCACGGTCTCGACCCTGAACATGTCGGCCCCGGTCTTGGCCCGCAGTTGCTCCGCGATCGCCTCGACATTGCCGGTTCTGGAGTAATAGGCAATCAGTATCCTCGGTTGTCTATCACCTTCCGCGAAGGCGTCTTTGGGAAGGAGGCGGGAACCGATTGCCGCCACCAACTGTACGGCAGCCAGCGTGACACTCCTTTTCAGAAAATCTCGCCGGCTTTGTGCAATGGACGTACGCATCTCGCCGGTTTCGTTTCCTTTGGCACTCACCATCGCATCTCCTTGTGTCGCAATCGGATTTGTGATTATTTTCTCCATTGGCCGTTTTTAACTCCGGCCCATCGCAGCCGTGAAGGCAAGCACGGCATCTAAAAAATTCTGCCGATCCGGCGTTGGTTGGAGATGCGCGTAATGGGAAAGTCCAGAAAGTTCGACGAGCTTGGCGGAAGCGGCATCGGTCAGATGGGCAAGCAAGGTTTGCGCATCTGAAGGCCGTGACCAGAAATCTTTCTCCGATCGCAGGATGAGGACATGCGAGCGGAAAAACGAGGCATCGAAAATCTGTCTGCCGTTGACGAGCTTCAAGGTGTCGGCAGTTGGCCCCGTTGGAAAGCGGAAACTTGGAGGATCGCGATGTTGCGCGGTCTGGTCTCCTTCCATGCAGAGCGTTACATAGCGCTTGAGGAAGGTCCTATCGCTTCCTTCTTTCTCCAGTTGTCCCGTCAGATCCTTGGCTGTGGCGAGTCGATACGCGCCATGTCGTTGGTAATCCAATGCCGCAGGACTATGCGGGTCGCCAAATTCCGCCTGCAAAGGCCACCCACCCGCCGGGCCGCCATAGGCCCCATTGTAGTAAATCAAGTGAGTTATGGCGTCGGGGTACAACGACGTGTAATGGCCAAGCCACTGCGAGCCGGTGGCCCACCCCATGGCGGCGAGGCGAGTATCATCGGGATGGAGCCTTTTTATTTCCTTGATTACGGCGGCGATATCGCGCACCGCCTCATTGGAACGCACCGCCACGGGCTCGTCGAACCGGCCTTTTGTCATCTCCTTGGGGAACTCGGACCGGCCAAAGCCGCGAACATCCATGAGATAGAGGTGGTGCCCCGCCTTGGCCAACTCCTCGGCCGTGGAAGTGCCGGGTGCATCCACATCCCAGCTCGCCAACACACCGGGTCGTCCGCCATTGACCAGTAACAGCGGACCTCGATTGGATTGGCTCCCGGCATCACGCATTTCCCGGACAAAAATGCGGAGGCCATCTTTGCTTGATACGGAGAAATCATGACGTTGGATTCGGTCGGACAAAACCGAGCTGTCATTACTCGTGGTCTCCCGTGCCGCCAGGGAGGGTACGCCGCCGCTTAGGCTCAACATCTCCGTTCCTCCAGCCAAAATGAGAGAATTCTTGATAAATTGTCGCCTCGTGTAGTGCTTCATGAGAGGGCTCCTCGTGTGTCTGTGGCGGTAGCCGTTTTTGGGAGCTGGCCACACAGTCCTCAGGGCGGGTGTGCTCGCATGGAGGAAAAACTATTCGACACCTCGTGATATTTCCAATACTCTTTTTATGTCTTGGTGATATACAATAGGTATTGCATGATCGAATTACGCCAGATGCAACAATTCGTGGCCATCGCCGAAGAAGGTCATTTCCGCAGGGCGGCCGAACGCTTGCATATGGCGCAGCCGCCGCTTACGGCTGCGTTGCGCAAGATGGAGGCGGAACTTGGCGTCGTGCTTATCGAGCGCACAAACCGAGTGGAACGGTTGACCGTAGCCGGGCAGGTATTTTTGGAAGAAGCCCGGCGCACGCTGGCGCAAGCCGAGCGGGCGATCAGGGAAGCTAAGCGTGCGGGACAGGGACTGACCGGTTCGCTCCGGGCGACGTTTGTTGCCAGCGTGGCTCATTATCTCCTGCCACGGGTGTTGCGGGGGTACCGCAAGAGTCATGGGGAGGTCGCACTCAGCCTGGAGGAGGCAACCACGGCGCAACAGCTCGTCGCATTGCAGCGGGATCAAAGCGATATCGGATTCGTCGTGCTGCCCCTTGTCGACGTGAGCAATCTGACCGTAATCCCTCTTTACCAGGGAAGCCTTATGGCCGCTTTACCGGCAGGGCATCCGTTTGCGGCCAGAGCGGGGCTAACGCTTGCGGATCTGGCTGAGGAACACTGGGTTTTCTTCCCGGCGCGTCATGGCCCCGGCTTATATGGGCGGATCATGGCAGCCTGTGCCATGGCGGGCTTTTCTCCGATCGTGGTACAGCAGGCCGTCCAGATGGAGACGATCATCAGCCTCGTCGCCGGGGGGATCGGCATTGCCCTCGTGCCGTCGCCAATGGCCAAGAGAAGCTACCCCGGCGTATTGTTTCGCCCTTTGTCTGGAGCGGGTATGCCCATTCCGTACGAACTGGCTCTGGCCTACAAACAATACACCCCGGTTCTTGCTGCCTTTATCAAAGCGGCTCAATCAGCTGTCCGATCATTGTAACACGCGAGATTTTCCTGGCCTTTTTTATCTTTTGGATACCATCTTGGCCAACCATACGGGATAACGGTGGAATTTTAGATAACATTCGGGCAGATGCTGTTCCGCGCATGGGCAGACGGCGGGGAAATTGTTGCAAATGCCGAGGTAGCCATCTCTATGCCTTCACCTCTGGCAAATCCGCCCGGCAGGTGGTGTACTGAGGCGAGCGAGCCGCCTGCTTCATTTTCCAGTCCTGCCTGATGCCACAAGCAGCTACTCGAAGCGTGTCGCGGCCCCAGTGGGCGTTTGCTCGGTCCAGAACAGCCATGAGACGTTCTGCTTTCGGGTCAGAAGTCGGTACTGGGGTTAGGAGCGAAAGCTGGCGACAACCGATGGGCTCCAAGCCGGAAAGCATCACCCCAGCCTTCTTGTAGTGATATCCCTTCCGAAAAATCCGCTCCAGGACCTGCATGGCAACCTGGAGGATTTCGCCGGTATGCGCCGAGGCCCCTGGCAACGCACTGAAGGCCGAATTGGCGTACTGGGGCTCACCTTCGATGAAGTTTGTTGGTCTGCCCCACACGATCACTCCATTGGCGACCATACGGGCTTTACGGAGCCGTTCAGCGACACGGGAGGTGTTGACCGCCAGGGCTTCGCGCATCTCCTCGATCCTGGTGACCGGCTGCCCAAACGACCTTGATGCGGTGACAGACTTCTTTGCCGGGGCGATGGACTCAAGGTCGATGCAAGGGATGCCCTGGAGTTCGAGTAAGGTATGGAGGCCACCGACGGTCATTTTTCGCTTCACAAAGTCCCTGGGCAGGTCTCGGAATTGGCGTGCATTCACGACGCCGTAGCGTTCGAGCATGGCAGCGTAGCGCCGGCCGATGCCCCAGACGTCCCCCACTGGCACCTGCTCCAATAGACCGTCAGGATCGGGCGAAGCCCCGAAATCCAGCACGCCATCCAGGTCGGAGTTCTTCTTGCTCAGCTTATTGGCAACCTTGGCAAGTGTCTTGGTCGGCCCCAAGCCGATGGCAACGGGAATGCCGGTCCAGCGCCGCACCGTCTCCCGAATATGCTGGCTGTAAGCCACGACATCATAACAGCGTGTTGAAAAACTCCGCCAAGTGACCGAGAATCCAGCCCTGGGTCGGATGGAGGTGAATCGATGGGACTTGGTCGTCAGGGTGAGCAGCAGGGGACGATGTATCTGGCCTGGGATGAGATCCCTCGGTCCCGTGGTCACGTTTTTTTACGATCGTCTCCAGCAGATTCTCCGGAAAGCCGACTTCGACGCCTTCGCCGAGAAGTTGTGCAAGCCCTTTTATTCCGACAAGGGGCGCCCCTCGATTCCGCCCGGCCGGTATTTTCGGATGCACCTCGTTGGGTATTTCGAGGGCATCGACAGCGAGGGCGGGATTGAATGGCGGTGCGCCGATTCGCTTTAGCACCAACACCGAAAGTCGAGTGTATAAGACATCATTTCACCCCTGCACAACCGTGTTCGCCACGATCTGGCCCTGGCAGGCCATGACCTGGGTCGATGGGCCAGGACAGCGTGAAAACCGTACCTCCACTGGCGGCCGTCCTGCATGCAGCGCGTCCTCCATGGGCACGCGCGATGGCAGCCACCACGGCCAGTCCCAGGCCGCTGCCGCCCGAGCGCGCGCCTTGCGCGCGTCGAAACGCCGTAAATACATACGGAATCAAGTCGTCCGGCATGCCTGGCCCGTCATCCTCGACGCTGAGTTCACACCAGCCATCCTTGATACGGGACTGGATTCGCACATGGCCTGCCACGGCATACCGGCACACGTTATCCAGGAGCGCCAGGAGTGCCTGCCGGATACGCACCGGATCGCAGCATACAGACCGGGCATCCAGGTCCAGGAACGCACGCTGGCCCGCCGCCTGCAACGCGTCGCCAACCATGTCCACCACGGCGTGGATTGCAGCGTCAAGCTGCGCCTCTTGCCACTGCAAATCCAAATGGCCGCTTTCCACCAGACTCACCACCCGCAGATCCTCGATCAGTCGCGTCAAGCCCTCAACCTGCGTCAGCAAGCTCAGGAACTGGGAGGCACTGGGCGTGAAAACGCCTTCGGCCAGGCCTTGCAGGCGGCCGCGCAGGATTGTCACAGGGGTGCGCAGTTCGTGAGCGATCGCAGCGTTCCAGAACGCTTGCTCCTCGGTCATGCGCTGCAACTGATTCGCCAGGGCATTGAAGTCGTCCGCCAATTGGGCGGCTTCGCCCAAAGAGCGATCACCCGCCACGGCGCGCGCCTTGAGATCACCCTGGGCCACACGGCGGATACTGTCTGCCACCGAGTTCAGCGGGAGCAGGATGCGGCGTGACAGGTTGACCGCCACGAGGATGGACAGCGCCAGACCGGCAAGGGTGGAGCCGATCACCCATATCCACTCCGGCCCCGTAGGTATCCAGCTGTAGTCCAAGGGACTATCGGGCCAGTAGAGGTGCCACAGATAGTAAAACGCGTAGGACATCAGGATGACGAGCAACGTGACGCCCAGCGCAATCGCCATCATCGCCAGCATGATCTGGCGACTCAGCCCGACCAATTTCATTCGCCGCCCCGCAGCTTGTAGCCAACGCCGCGCACGCCAACCGGGATTCCCTGGACGCCGAGATCCTCCAGCTTCTTGCGAAGCTTGCTGATGTGGCTGTCCACCGTGCGCTCCAGGGCATCCCCCTCCGGCAGGCAGGCGGCCAGCAGTTCGGTGCGGCTAAACACCCGCTTGGGCGCACCCGCCAGATGGGCCAGCAGCTTAAACTCCGTCAACGTCAGTGCCAGGAGCTGGTGCTGGCCGAAAACACGCACGCTGGCTTCGTGGTTTTCCAGGTCGATCTGGAAAGGCGCTACGCGAAGGACGCGCTGATTCTGGGAATTGCCGCGCGCCATGGAGCGGCGCAGCACCGCCTGCGTCCTGGCCACGACTTCCGCCGGATTAAACGGCTTGACGATATAGTCGTCAGCACCGATGCGCAGCCCCATCAGCTTGTCGATGTCCTGGTCATAGGCCGTCAGCATGATGACGGGCGTGTCACCCCGATGGCGGATCTCGGAGAGCACCTGCCAGCCGTCCATGCGCGGCATCTGCACGTCCAGCAGCACGAGGTCGGGCTTCAGGGTCTGGTGCAGCTCGAGCGCCCGGAGGCCGTCTGCGGCATGCACACTGCGCATGCCGCCGCGCGCCAGATAGGCGGCGAGGATTTCGGCGATCTCGGATTCGTCCTCGGCGATCAGCACCAGGGATTCGCGGCCTTTGGGCCACTCGGAGCGAGATTTCCGTTCAAGCATGGCAGTTTTTTCTACTCCATCGAATTTACATCTCATATCCATTGACAATCCATCGAGTCAAGGCAAGGAGACGCCTATCTTTGCGGGCACAGGGCTGCCTGCTTCTGAAGGAATCCACCATGAAGATCAAACGACTGTGCCGCCAGAGCGGCTTGTTTGCCCTAGCGGTTTTGATACTGGCCGGCTGCGGTCAGGCCGAACCGGAGGAGGCGCTCCCGCCACCCCTGGTATCCGTTATGACCGTCACGCCGTCGCGGCTGGAACTGAACGAGGTTCTGCCAGGGCGCGTCGCCGCAGTACGCATTGCCGAAATCCGGCCGCAGGTCAGCGGCATCGTACAGCGCCGCCTGTTCGAACAGGGTGCCGAGGTGCAGGCCGGCCAGCCACTGTTTCAGATCAACCCGGCACCATTTAAGGCCGAGGCTGACGCCACGGGAGCAGCCCTGCAACGGGCCGAGGTCGCGCTGGCGCGAGCCCAGCTGCAAACCAGCCGGCTGCAGTCTTTGGTCGAGGTCGGCGCGGTCAGCCACCAAGTCTACGACGACGCGGTCTCCCTGCGCGACCAGGCGGCCGCCGACGTCGCCCAGGCCCGCGCCACATTGAAGCGCCGCCAGCTTGATCTGAAGTTTGCCACCGTGGAAGCGCCTATTTCCGGGCGCATCGAGCAGGCGCTGGTGAGCGAGGGCGCGCTGGTCAGCAGCGGCGACAGCAGTCCCCTGGCGCGTATCCATCAGATCGACCAAGTCTACGTCGATGTGCGCCGCCCGGCGTCCTCGCTCGAATCGCTGCGTCAGGCACTGATGTCGCAACAGGCCAGCGCCGATGCGGGGCTGCCCGTGGCCATCTTACAAAGCGATGGCGAGGCGTACGATGCCACCGGACGCATCCTGTTCTCAGGCGTCAATGTCGATGCCGGCACCGGCGACGTCCTGCTGCGCGTGCTGGTGGACAACCCGCAACGTCTGCTCCTGCCGGGTATGTTCGTGCGCGCACGCGTGCCGCGTACCAGCTATGCCGAGGCGCTGATGGTGCCGCAGCAGGCGGTGGTACGAAACGACGGCGAGCCGCAGATCTGGGTTCTCGATGCGCAGAACCGGGCGAAACTCACCCCGGTCAAATTGGGCGAGCTGCTCAACCAGCACTATCGCATCCAGTCCGGCCTCGCCGCCGGGCAAACGATCGTGGTCGAAGGGATGGCGCGCCTGTCCAACGGCATCGCAGTGCAAGCGCACGAGTGGCAGGCACCCGCACCTACAACCGCGGCAGCTACGCATTAAACGCTCGGGAGCAGGTCGTTATGCCGCAGTTCTTCATTCATCGCCCGGTCTTCGCCTGGGTCGTCGCCCTGTTTATCATCCTGCTGGGCGTGATTGCTATTCCCAATCTGCCAATCGCCCGGTTTCCTTCGGTGGCGCCGTCCACCGTCACCATTTCCGCGACCTACCCCGGAGCCACGCCGCAGACCATGAGCGACGGGGTGATCAGCCTCATTGAGCGCGAACTCTCCAGTGTCAAGAACCTGTTGTACTTCGAATCATCGTCCGATTCCTCGGGTGCGGCGTCAATCAGCGCCACCTTCAAACCGGGCACAGACCCGGACATGGCGCAGATCGACGTGCAAAACAAGCTCAAGGCCATCGAGCCGCGCTTGCCGCAGACAGTGCGCCAAAATGGTCTGACCGTGGAGACCTCCTCGTCCGGCTTCCTGATGCTCGTCGGCCTCAGATCCGACGACGGGCGCTTCGATGAGGCGGCGCTGGGCGACTACATGGCGCGCAACATCGTCGACGAACTGCGCCGCATCGAAGGCGTAGGCCGCGTGCAGCTGTTTGGTGCTGAGCAGGCGATGCGGATTTGGGTCGATCCGGCCAAGTTGATTGCCTTTGGCCTGTCGATGAACGATCTGTCCGCAGCCGTGAGCCAGCAGAATGTCCAGATCGCGCCTGGCAGCATCGGAGCCATGCCGGCGCTGCCGGGGCAGCGCGTGACGGTATCGCTTACGGTGCAGGGCCAGCTGTCCACGCCCGAACAGTTCGCCGCCATCGTGCTGCGCGCCAATCCCGACGGCTCCAAGGTGGTGCTTGGCGACGTGGCGCGGGTCGAACTCGGCTCGCAGTCCTACGGCTTTATGAACCGCGAAGACGGCAAAACCGCCACTGCTGCAGCCGTACAGCTCGCGCCTGGCGCCAATGCGGTCAGGACAGCCGAAGAAGTCGAAGCGCGAATGGCTGCGCTTCGCAGCACGATGCCGGCCGGCATGAGCTATTCGATCCCGTTTACTACCGCGCCGTTCGTCAAGATCTCCATCGAGAAGGTCATCCATACCCTGATAGAGGCGATGGTGCTGGTGTTTCTGGTCATGTTCCTCTTCCTGCAAAACATCCGCTACACCCTGATCCCGGCTATCGTTGCGCCAATCGCACTGCTGGGCACCTTCGCGGTGATGCTTGCTTCGGGCTTTTCCATCAACGTGCTGACCATGTTCGGCATGGTGCTGGCAATCGGCATCATCGTCGACGATGCCATCGTCGTCGTCGAGAATGTGGAACGCATCATGGCCGAGAAGGGGCTGTCGCCACGAGACGCGACGATCCAGGCGATGCAGGAGATCACCGGCGCGGTGATCGGCATCACCCTGGTGTTGACGGCCGTGTTCATCCCCATGGGCTTGGCCAGCGGCACGGTCGGCGCGATCTACAAGCAGTTCACGCTGTCCATGGCGGTGTCGATCCTGTTTTCGGCCTTCCTCGCGCTGACCCTGACGCCCGCTCTCTGTGCGACGTTGCTTCGGCCCCACGCTGCGGGACACCACGAGAAGCGCGGGTTTCTCGGCTGGTTCAACCACCGCTTCGAGCGCATGACATCGCGCTATGAAACGCGCCTGAGCAAGCTGATGACACGAACAGGACGGATGATGCTGGTGTTCGCCGCACTCTGTGCCGCCCTCATGGTTTCTTTCCGCCATCTGCCATCGTCCTTCCTGCCGGAGGAAGACCAGGGCTATTTCATGACTTCCATTCAGTTGCCCGCCGATGCCACCGTCGAGCGCACGCTGGAAGTGGTCAAGGCCTACGAGCAACACGCGGCCTCGCGCCCATCGATCCGATCCAATATAACCGTCGTCGGTTTTGGCTTCTCCGGCTCCGGCCCAAACGCGGCCATGGCCTTCACCATGCTCAAGGACTGGGGCGAGCGCAATGGCGCCACGGCCCAAGGCGAAGTGGCCCTGGCCCAGGCTGCCCTATCCGGCACCATAGAAGGGACAGTGATCACCCTGCTGCCGCCGGCCATCGACGAGCTTGGCAACAGCTCCGGTTTCACCATGCGCCTGCAGGACCGGGCCAACCAGGGCCATGCCGCGCTCCAGGCGGCAGAAACCAAGCTGCTTGAACTGGCGCAGAAGAGTCGACTCGTCAGCGGCGTCTATCCCGACGGCCTTCCGGCCGGCTCCAGCATCCGCCTGGACATCGACCGGGACAAGGCCGAGGCGTTGGGCGTGTCGTTCACCAGCATCAGCGACACGCTGTCCACCGCCATGGGGTCTCACTACGTCAACGACTTCCCCAATGCCGGACGCATGCAGCAGGTCATCATTCAAGCCGAAGCGTCGGCCCGCATGCAGATTGACGACGTGCTCAAGCTCTATGTGCGCAACGCGGGCGGCGGCATGATGGCGCTGTCCGAGGTGGTGACCCCGGCATGGAGCGGGACACCGCTGCAACTGGTGCGCTACCAGGGCTTCCCGGCGGCGCGCATCTCCGGCAATGCAGCTCCCGGTGTCTCCAGCGGCGAGGCGATGGCCGAGATGGAGCGGCTGGCAGCACAGTTGCCGCCCGGCTTCGCCGTGGCCTGGACAGGACAATCCCTGCAGGAGCGCCAGTCTGCCACGCAAGCGCCGCTGCTGATGGCGCTGTCGATCCTGGTGGTGTTTCTGGTGCTGGCCGCTCTGTATGAGAGCTGGTCGATCCCGCTCTCGGTCATGCTGGTGGTGCCGCTGGGCCTGCTGGGTGCCGTGGGGGCGGTGATGCTGCGCGGCATGCCCAACGACGTGTTCTTCAAGGTCGGCATGATCACCGTTATCGGCCTGTCGGCTAAAAACGCCATTCTCATCATCGAACTCGCCAAACAGTTGCGCCAGCAGGGCAAGGGACTGGCGGAAGCGGCGGTCACTGCGGCCCGGCTGCGACTGCGCCCGATTCTGATGACGTCGCTGGCTTTTGGCCTGGGCGTGGTGCCACTGATTATCGCCAGCGGGGCCAGCGCCGAAACCCAGCACGCCATCGGTACCGGTGTATTCGGCGGCATGGTCACCGCGACGGTGCTCGCCATTTTCTTCGTGCCGGTGTTCTTCGTCTTCGTGATGGGCCTGCAAGAGCGCTGCGCAGCTTGGCGGTTCTCGCGCCGGCCCTCCACTTGTCCGCTTCAAAAGCGGGACCAGAGCGGGACCAACAGGCCTTCCCCCCAATAAAAAAGGTCGCGCCCGGCTGCCCCGGGCCGTCACAATCTGTTGGTTTTACTGGTTCCAAAGGCCGGAATCGAACCGGCACGTCCCGAAGGACAAGGTATTTAAAGTCTCGTACGAGGGGTCGGTTGCCAAACGCGTCAACAACGGTGTGGATTCTTGTGCTCAACCCACCTCGGTATCGATCTAACCCCTGGTTGGCAGCCCCCCCCTAGGCGAGAGTTTCGATGAGATGTCGATTCTCATCGCCACTCCTGCCTGGGGG
Source organism: Desulfovibrio sp. DV (assembly GCF_001936595.1). Classification (GTDB taxonomy): domain Bacteria; phylum Desulfobacterota; class Desulfovibrionia; order Desulfovibrionales; family Desulfovibrionaceae; genus Solidesulfovibrio. The sequence goes on along the minus strand of NZ_MLBG01000006.1, from coordinate 52,405 downwards.
ACCCTGCTTTCCGGGGAGAGATTTTTACGCAGCTCCTTATTGCACAACCCGGTCAAGAGACACCTCAACAGTCGGCGGAACCTGGATTCCGGCCGTTATTAAGATCTCTTTGTCTATCGAAAATACTCGCTGGCAATATCGGAAATGGCATGGACTACAGGGCGGGCAAACCGTCCCGCTCCACCTCGGCGATAGCTGGCACCCAGGAGAAATCCTAACCCAACGCCGACTCCCAATGCGACCAGAATTGTCGTACCCGGGTTGTCTGTGCTGAATTTCCCAGCCTGTTGGTACGTCTTTTGGACCGCGTCAGCCGTTTTCCCGTAGGCATCGCTCACGACCTTTTCGGCTTTTGTATAGGTCTCGGCACCCAGATTTACGGTTTTTTGAAGAGCATGCGCAGCCGTGTTGGTTTCTGCACTATTTTGCTGTCCGGCCGGTTGAATCTTGCTTTCGTCGCTATTCATGATGCTCTCCTGAAGAAGATTAAAGGTTGTCGAAAGGACCATTCCATTCATGCTCCACCGAGTTCGCGTTAACGATCTGGTCCGGTGAAGTGTCTATCGTTTCACGATGTTTGTTTTTTCAGCCAGTTGGCGACGGCCTTGGTGCTGGCTCCAAGCAACGCCACTTTGAGAAGGCCCGGCCCTTGGGAAGAGTTCCTCATATGGTCGAGCGAGTAACGGACTTCCTCGGCAACAGAACCCATGATGCGCTCCATCGGTGTGGTTCGCGGCATGAGCATTCGCGAAGCGAGAAAGCCAAGGCCTGCGACAATCCCCACAGCCACGTAGGGGGATTCCATCACGTACTGCCGCCAATCCAGCTTCTCTTTGATACGCTCTCCGATCTGGTCCATTGCCTGGGTGACGCTCTCTTCACCTTTCGCAATATCCTGGCGTATTTCTTCGCTGCTTCGCTCTGTTAGAGATCTAATACTAAGAGATCCATGCGTATCTGTGGCCATTGTTGTTCTCCTTTAGCATCAGCCGACTTATATTATCGGGAGGCGCTTTTTAAATTCTTGCAACCGATGAGTATAAAAAGACCTCCGGCCACGGCGAAGAGACCTCCGGTTGTCAACGCAGCCTTGGTGATCCCCAAATAAGGAACAAGATAAACGATCAAAGCTGCTGTGAAGGACAGTAAGGCAACAAGGCTTAGAGTTATTCCAATAACAGCCAATGCTACGCCACTACTGATACTCCTGACTTTTTCCTTTGTTTCCTGCTTCAAGAGTTCTATCTCATCCTGAACTACCGAAGCGGAACTCGTCGCCAGCTGTTTCAGCAGTTCAATCATTGATTCACCCTGGGGTGCAGGTTTTTTGTCCAGTACTGTGCTCATGTTACAAATCGCCCCGTTACCTGCGCCGGCAGATCATCCCGAGAAACAGGCCTGCCGCTCCTGCCAACAAGAGCGCACGGCCTGGGTGTTGTTTCACGGAGTTGCGAATTTTGGCGTTAGTCTCTTTAGAGTCGAAGTTCCGAACGTAATCAGCGGACTTTTCAAGCCACACACTGGCTTGCTTTCCGTGCTGAGCCATGTTGCAATCTGCATGTTCATCTGCGGTCTTGGCGAGCTTTCCGGCGTACTGGTGCAGCTTGTCTGAGAGAGAAATTCTCATTTTCTCCAACGACGTTGTGCAGCAATCGCCCTGTGTATTCATGTCTGAAGGATGACCGACTCTGTTAGTTGATTCCACTGCGCACCTCGTAGGCATTATATTTTACACGTTATAGGACTTACTGTGCAAATAACTTATACCTTTGGTGGATCCGTTTCGCGAGTGTAGGACCGGTGACCCGACAAGGCTGTCTTGAACTCACCCAAGGCCTGGGCTATCGTTTTACCGTTTAACCAGATGATCGATGAATCGACTGCTCCATCGGGCAGCTCAGTTGGAATGCCTGCCTTATCCAGCAAGTCCTTTCCCGCGCGGCCAAGAATCAGCAGGGGTTTGCAGTGCCGGTATTGGTCACGTACAAAACCCAACGCGTTAGCATCATGCAGCAAGGCGTCCACCGCCTCTCCACCGCCTGGCGCCACCATGGCATCGTAGAGCACGGACGGTCCGGTCTCGAAGGAGATTTCCACGTCCAGCGAGCCGCCCTCAAGAGTGGCCACTTTGCCCAGGGTGGCCCCCACCAGGCGCGGCACGGCACCGCCTTCCAGAAGAGAATCGTACACCGTGTCCACCACGGTCTTCTCAACCCCCGGAGCCACCAGCACGGCAACGCGCCGCGTACTGATGCCGGTGTGGCCCGGACGAAACAGCAGGGATAGTGCCGGAGATTTTTCGTATTGCGGAATTGGCAGTTCGGACGCGAGCGGCATCGCGGCCGGCACATCCATCCCCAGTTCCCGCGCCACCCAGCCAGCCAGGTCCGGGTTGACGTTAACCAAAAGCGACAGCACACGCTGCCGTATGGCCGGTGTCTGCACCCGCGTGAGTTCAAAGCGGAAGGCCGAAGCGATATGTTTCTGCTCTGTGGGGGTTTGGCTGTGCCAGAAGAGGCGTGCCTGCGAATAATGGTCGGAGAAAAGTTCCGCTTTGCCTCGAACCATGTCCTGCGCCACCTGCTGCGGGTAGCTGGTGTAGCCCTTCATCCCGGCCTGCGCAGGCGAACCTCCGCCCAGTGAATTCGGCTCGTAGCTGGCCCGGCCGCGATGGATGGCTTGCCTGTGCATGCCGTCGCGCTGATTGTTAAACACTGGGACAGCCGGGGCGTTGATGGGGATTTCATGGAAATTGGGTCCGCCCAGACGGCTGATCTGGGTGTCCGTATAGGAATGGATGCGCCCCTGCAAAAGAGGGTCGTTTGTGAAATCGATCCCCGGAACGACATGGGCGGCGCAAAATGCGACCTGCTCCGTTTCGGCGAAGAAGTTGTCCGGATTGCGGTTTAGGGTCATTTTCCCGACCAACTCCACCGGCACCATTTCCTCTGGCACCAGCTTCGTGGGATCAAGCACGTCGAAGCCGAATGATTCGGCCTGCTCCTCGGTGAATACCTGCAACCCCATCTCCCATTCGGGATAGGCTCCGGCCTCGATGGCTTCCCAAAGGTCGCGACGGTGGTAGTCGCCATCCGCCCCGGCGATCTTCACTGCTTCATCCCAAACGAGCGAGTGCGTGCCTGCCACGGGTTTCCAGTGGAACTTGCAAAAGACCGACTCTCCCTGCGCGTTGACCAGACGGAAGGTGTGCACCCCGAAGCCTTCCATCATGCGGTAGCTTCGCGGAATGGCCCGGTCCGACATGATCCACATCAGGATGTGAGCGGTTTCGGGCATAAGCGAGATGAAATCCCAGAACGTGTCATGGGCGCTCGATGCCTGGGGCATCCCGTTGTGAGGCTCGGGCTTGACGGCGTGGATCAGGTCGGGAAACTTCATGGCGTCCTGGATGAAGAACACCGGAATGTTGTTTCCCACCAAATCCCAGTTCCCCTCGTCCGTATAGAACTTCACAGCGAATCCGCGGACGTCGCGAACCGTGTCGGCGGAACCCCTTTCTCCGGCCACCGTGGAGAAACGCACGAACACCGGGGTTTTTTTGCCCGCTTGCGAGAATGGAGCTGCCCGAGTCAGGCTGCTTAAGTCCTTGTAGGATTCGAAATATCCATGCGCGGCAGATCCGCGCGCGTGGACAATACGCTCAGGTATCCGCTCGTGGTCGAAGTGGGTGATTTTTTCGCGCAGGATGAAGTCCTGCATGGCGGTGGGGCCGCGCAGTCCGGCTTTCAGCGAATTCTGATTGTCAGCAACGGGCACGCCCTGATTGGTGGTGAGCACTTGGCCGCCTGCGTCCACGCGCACCCGGTCCAGAGGTTCCCAGGTTTGATCGAGACCAACCGTGACCTGCCCCGCGCCCACTTTGGGGGAAGCGTTCGTCTCAGAGGCAGTGGAGGCGGTGGCCGACGGCTTCGCAGGCTTGCCGATTGCACCGGGCATGGGCTTGCGGGAAGCATCACCGTACTCGCCGGCCTTCGTCTCGTTGTAGGAGATTTGGGCCGAGAGATCCTGTCCGGTTGCAACCTTCTCCAGTAACCGACTGGAGGCAGGTCCCTTTTTCCCGAGGCTGGACGGTGGTTTGGTTCCGGCAGGGCCGGAAACTGTACTCAAAACCGAACCGGCGCCACTCGTGGGAGAATTTGCTTTTTTCATGCGGTACATCTCTTTGCTTCAATTGTTGTGATCAGGGTAACCACCCCGGGGTTGCGCAAGTGCCAACCGGCTTTTCGGTCCGGTTATGAGAACCCCCTGAAAGGACAGAAGCAGGGCGGACATGGCAGCCTCCTGGGTGGGTCGTGGTACCCCGGCACCCGCCGGAATGATCGCGCTGGTCAGCCAGGAGGGGGCCTGGCCCTGACTGGCCAGCGCAAAGCCCTTACAAATGGTCACCGCACACAGGCAGCGACTTCCGCCATCGGTAACGGAGGGGATTTAATGCCCGGGCTTTTGAGCAAACAGTTCCTCTTTGCGTGAAGCCATCCTGGCGCCCAGATCGTTCATGTCCAGCTTGGTCTCCTTCGCTTTGGGAAACAGTTCTTGCTGCTCCTCCTTGACATGATGCTTGACGTATTCTGACATCACCTTGATTTTGGCATCGTACATCTCCCCATCGGGTTCCATGCTTTCCAGTTGCCCGACCAGGTTGTTGATCGAAGCATGTTCGACCAATGCCTCCGGTATCATCTCGTCGTCCTTAAGAGCCTTCTTCACTGCGGGGTAGAAGATTTCTTCTTCAACCAGCGCATGGATTTTGAATTCCGTGCATATCTGAGCTACATGTGCCTTTTTCTGTGAAGATGACCGCATTTCTTCATACTTGGCAAAAAGGTCGCTCAGATGCTTATGATCCGCTCGCAACAACGCGATAGCGTCTTGCGGTTTTTCCATGGCCTGCGGCTTCTCTGTCTTGGCTGTATTTGGCATGACCGTTCCTGTGTGTAGAGGTTGGATTTCCTGTGCGCCGAGGGGACTCGGTAACGGCACAGAGGGACGCCCCGGTCGGGACGGGGCGTCCCTGCCTTTGGGCTAGGCTTTTCTGCCGCAGCCGCTCGAGGACGAACTAATCAATAGCCTTCATGGCCATCAGGGAGTCTTTCGTGGCCCCGGGCAATATGATCTGGTCGTCGGTCATTCTCAGTTGGTATACCGGAATGGCCACGTCATGTCGGCCCATGCCCAGGAAGCCACCTACGCCGAGGATGGCGTAGGAAATGGCCTTGTCACGGGTCACATACAAATCTTCGATGGTCCCTATGTTGTCGTTGTTATCGTTATAGATATCCTTGCCAAGAATATCGTCCTTGACACTCCATCCCTTCATGACGGTGGAGAGATCATCGGTGGTGAAGGACGTATCGACGCTTGGCATGTAGGTCTTGTTCGTTTCCATGAGATTGTTCCTTTGTTCCGAAACCGGAACGAGCTCGATTTGGAACCAAAATGAAAGAAGGGGTTCCTTGAACACGCATCATCCAACCTGACTGTCATACGACCGGCTGGCAGTCGTGTAGCAGTCATTCTCCGCCGCATCCGCACTAACGGCTTTTCTTAGGCTCGGCTGCGTGCTGGTCGCTCTTCTTGGTTTCGGCGGCATGAGCGCTGCCATGCTGCTCAGTCTTTTTGGGCTCGGCGGCGTGCGTGCTGCCGTGCTGCTCAGACTTCTTGGGCTCAGCAGCACGGGCATTGCCGTGCTGGTCGCTCTTTTTGGTCTCGGGGGCATGAGTGCTGCCATGCTGCTCAGACTTCTTGGGCTCGGCGGCATGGGCATTGCCGTGCTGGTCGCTCTTCTTGGTCTCGGGGGCATGGGTGTTGCCATGCTGCTCGGACTTCTTGGGCTCGGCGGCAGGAGCGCTGCCGTGTTCACTGGCCTGCGAACCACCCGTTTTGGAGCCCTCGTTCTGGTCGCTTTTTTTTTGTGGTATTAGGCATGATATCCTCCGGAATCGTTATATTGTTAGGTTAGAGTGGTTTATCTGCGCTACAGTAGTAAAATGCTGTAGCGATATGACCACTCACTGGGAAACATCCATTCTCCTTATTCAGCTAGAAACCAATAAATTGGAATGTAAATGTGAGAAATTGAACAAGGAGGATTTCCAGTCTCACCAGAATACCAGTCTTTTTGCGCTTTGTCAAACTTTTTTTGCTAAATATTGATCGTCTCATTTCTTTTATTATTAAACGATTCTGCAAGATTAGCAGTTAACAATTGTGAAAATTGTGTAATGTTGCGCTAAAACATGGAAGGTAATCGGATAGATTGGATTGAGCTTTTGAACGGTGCAACCAAAATGACCACCTGAACAACGAATCAAGGCGATATTGATAAGCCTAAAAGGTGTATTCTGGATTTACTGAAGAGCAGCTGCTGGCAAGTACTGGCGATGACAAGGGTTTTGGCCCGGAATGGCTTAGGAGGGAAGACGTTGCTGTGCCGCTTCATGTCCGCTTCCGTGACACTCTGCCTGGATGCTTCGCCACGATCAGCCGCCCAGAGTCACGTCCTGGCCCTCGTACCAGGTGAGGGCTTCCAGCAGATGGTCGGCATGATAATCCGGCCAAAGGTCGTCAAGGAAGTAGAAGTCCGAATAAACCGACTGCACGGGAAGGAAACCCGACAAACGGCGCCTGCCTCCCCACCGGATAACCAAGTCTATCCGGGAGATGTCGTTGGAGGCGAGAGCTCCTGTGAACTCGGTCTGTTTTGTCGCGCCTGAGGCCCCATGCGAGAGGTCCCAAAGCCAGCCGTAATTGACCAGCAGGTTTACCCGGATCGAACCCTTGCCGAAAACCTGCCGCTGCCGCGTAAGAGGAAGCAGTTCCTCAGGGAACAGTGGGGAGTCGGTGTTGCCGACGACCAGAAGGGCCGCATCACGTAGGGTCAAGCCCATGGCGATTTCAACGCAGGCTTTTCGGAAGGCGGCAGTTTGGGCCGAGGGGCGTTTGGTATTGTCCTGGGTGAATCCGTAAAGGGTCAACTCTTTGATGCCCAAGGAACGGCTTTGCTCATAAAACTCAAAACCGGGCAGCACGCCTGACTCGTAGCCGGCTTCCTTAGGGAGGCCGCGGGCCGCAGCCCAACGCCTGTTGCCGTCCGGGATCAAGCCGATGTGCTCAGGAAGGCGCTTGAATTTCGGGAGATTCATGACTGCTCCGATTGTACTTGCAGGTTCCGGTAATTAGGGGTTGACTCACAACCTTCTCCGTTTTCGCGTAGGTTTCATCACCGGTGACATGGCTTTGTCGTTAACAGCCGATTCAATTCTGGCTATTTCTCCATTAATCTCTGTACTTGGATCTGAAATCCACTGCTAAGCAAATATTCCTCTTTTTAATCTTGCAAGAAATAATGAATTGAAAGCAGGGTTTATGAGACATGTAAACGCAGAAAATTTACAATTACGCAAGAATAGCATTAATTTGAACATGGTCAAACATTTTTTGCGGAAAATTGGATGCCTCTGTCGCGTTCTTGTTGAATAATTCTGTCACAAAAATACTGCTACTATGAACATCCTGAAGTATGTTGTCAGGTTGTGAACGCCGCGAGGTGTTGTCTCAAGTATTTCCTTCACCCGAAACCCTGCGAGGCGATTTCGGCACAGGGATTTCCCCACCCAGGGGACAATTGGAAACGTCACAGGAATGGCGGTAGATCGTGAAGGAAAGGAGTGTTCGGGGGGGGCTCGACAAGGCAGTAGGGGAAAGGCGGGCGAATTGGCTTCATTCGCCCTGTGCGTGATGGCATGATCACAATGCGGATTCCAGATCGGCTGGAAGAGCCAGACCTCCCAGCCGACGCCATATCTGCTAGCCCAGATTCTTGGCCACAAATTCCCAATTTACCAATTTTTCCAGAAAGGCCTTCACATAGTCAGGGCGACGGTTTTGGTAGTCCAGATAGTAGGCGTGTTCCCAGACATCGATGGTCAGAAGTGGCTTCTGGCCGGTGACCATTGGGGTCATGGCATTGGAAGTATGAAGCACTTTGAGTGTGTCGCCCTCAGCCACTAGCCATGCCCAACCGCTCCCGAATTGGGTCACCGCCGCTTCAGTGAAGGCCCTGGTGAAGTCTTCGAATCCACCGAAGGCAGCGTTGATTTTATCAGCCAACGTGCCTGAGGGAACCCCGCCGCCGCCTTTTTTCATGCACTGGAAGTAGAAGGTATGATTCCAGGCCTGGGCAGCATTATTGAAGAGAGTCAAAGACGCCGTGTCCTTGGATGCGTCCATGAACACTTTCTCAAGGCTCAGGGGCGCAGTAGGCTTATCTTTTCCTGCGAGTAGCTTGTTGGTCGTATCGTAATAAGTCTTGGCATGCTTGCCATAATGGAAAGAAAGAGTCTTGGCTGAAATCACTGGGTCGAGGGCATCTTCGGCATAAGGCAACGCTGGTATAGTAAACATTGTGGCTCCTTGCGTGTAGGCTTGGCCTGGTGACATGTTTTAACCAGGGATGGCACTCATGACGTTGCGGGCAATACGATAAATTCCTGACGCGCAGTCATCCCTGTGATGGTTGTAATGATTACGGGTGATGGCATAGAGTTTAGCTCTTATAGTACATACGAGACGCCATCCTATAGTCCGAGTTCCTGAGTCAACAATGAACAGATATAGCTAAACAAACCCGCATTGAGTCGTGCTAGCGGATATAGCTATGTGTGAATTAGCTCTTGGTTTTCCCTGCATTGGCTTCCTGTTCCATTTGTTTTAAACGGGTGTAGTAGTCGGCAAACTCGTTGAGATGGGCAAGTGCTATTTTGCCAGTGAGGATGGGGTCATTGCCGGTCACGTCCGTTGAAGGGTTAACCAGGCCATGCTCCAGCTCAACATCCAAACCCATGCGGAATTGCTCCACGTCGAAGCGACTCCAATCAATACCCAAATTGCCCCCGATTTCACGCGCCTGTGCATTCGTAAAACTTTGCTTAGCTGACATTTCTTGTTCTCCTTCAGTGGGTTTAGAATACGATGATTTCAGGACTGTCCGGGGTGTAATGGACTGTCCATATTGGTTGCACGCATTATTTTCCGATACGAAACGCAAAAGGCTTCGTATCTATCAATCCTGCCCCTTTGCCAGTAAAGCCAGAGGCGACAAAGTTAAAAGTGCCCAATCGACCATCTTCGCAGACCACCGTGCCGTTCCCTTGGTGTTTGTCCGTGTTGGTGTATTCACCTTGACAGGTCACGCCCTGGTTCGTCGTGAGGGTTAATATACCGCCGCCGCTGAAGTACGCCGTGGCCCTGCCGGTGAACGTCTCCGAGGTATCTTGTATCTCGCCCTCTATGGGGAGATGTATGGAAAGTTTTGCGTAAGCACTAGTTGTGTACACAACGCTTATAAATACGATAATAAGGCATAGTGAACAACAATACAAAAACTGACAATTTCTGCGCGACTCTTTCATGATATCCTCTTTACTCCATATTCCATAAACAATCTTCATTGGCCTGTACTTTGACTGCCACATCATGACCAGAATCAGCGTGCAGGGAACCAGTTCTTTCACAAAGCGACTATAATTTTATATACTATAGCGATCGGTGAGTGCTTTATTGTTGGACGAAAAGAAACTCCACAATGCTTTGGCATGTGCCCTCATGCTTGTATAAGCATGAGGGCACTGAAAGAAAGAGTAGTTAGTCGGCGTACTTGAACGGGGGCATTGCCTTGACGGCTTCCTTGGTGGCACCCGGAAGCAGGATGCGCTTGTTCGTGATCTTGAAATGGTTGACAGGAATGACGACGTCGTTCTTCCCCATGCCAAGGTAACCACCTGTACTGACAACTGCATAGGACATTGCCTTGTCCGGCGTGACAATAATATCCTCGATGACACCAACTTTCTCATTGGCATCGTTGTAAACGTCCATGCCCATGATGTCTTTTTTATGCTCCAACCCTTGGCGAGGATGGTACTTTCCTCTTTGCTAATGCCTATTGTCCCGGCAACAGGAGCTTTTTGCGCGAACGCAAGGCTCGTGACCAACGTAAGAGACAGGGCCATTGCCACGGTAACCGTTTTTAAAGTAAAATTCATGATAGCCTCCAAGGTTAAAGTTTTAAGGCAATTAGTACCTATATGAAGGGCGTCGCCATAATCGTTTTGCCCGTTCACTGCATGATGATTCTAGAATGATGAGTGCGGTATCTTGCCAATTTTCTTAAAATATACTTAGCCAACGCAGAGCAAGAAGAAGTATGTTTTGCGTTACTAAGCATTGGATCATTTCCCTGAATGAAAGTGATCTGTTCTTTTTGCGTATTGCCTATTGCTAAAGTTTGCCGAGTAGAAGCAAAATTACCAAAACTACAACAACAATCCCGATGATTCCGCCAGGAGCATAGCCCCAGGAATGGCTATGTGGCCAAATTGGAATTACTCCAAGAAGAATCAATACTAATATTACGAGAAGTATTGTGCCTAGCGACATATAGTTTCTCCTTGGTTAGATCACTTGCTGGTCGCAGTATGGCATCGATTGTCAGGTGTGTGGCAGGGCTTTGAGCTATGATTGCCGTTGTTTGTGGTCACCGAGCGAATGTCGCTTCCAGCCCTGCCCATGAGATACGATTTTGAGAAACATTCGGTCAGCCCAGAATACGAATCGCTGGAAAGATCAGAGTCCGGAACACGAGTCGTTGTTTTGCCTGACGGTCTGGGCTGATTTACCCAAGGTTAACTCTCCGTTGTCGCGCTAAAGGCGGGTAAGGCCTTGAGACCTTCCGCCGTGCCTCCAGGAAGCGTGACCCGCGTCTTGTTCATGCGCAGATTGTAAACCGGAATGGCGACATCGTGGCGTCCCATGCCCAGGAAACCACCCACGCCGATGATCGCGTAAGAAATGGCTTTGTCACGAGTCACGAGCAGGTCTTCAACCGTCCCGATATTTTCATTCGCGTCATTGAAAACATCCTTGCCAAGAATGTCGTTCTTGAGGCTCCATCCCTTGGTGATTACGCCCAATTCTCCAATTGTAAGACCAAGGTTTGAAGCGGAAACATGGGATGTAGAAGTGGGCATCTGAGTGCTCCTATTTTGATACAGTTGGCTGCAATAGTGCAGAATGCTTGATAAATTTATGACGCTAGATCCATGTTAGCATATATTTTGGATTGTGCAACTAAATAAATACATTTTTTGAACAAAGGGAGAAACCATTTGTCATGTTTAAAAGAGCATTTAAACAATTTAACTGGCTGTAATATCTACAAAATCGCCACATGGTTCGGTGTTAAAGTCAAATGGGGTATAGCTCGTTATATCAAAGGGATAGCCGACAGCGACCATCCGTTGGGTTGGACCGTCCTTGCGCTTGCAACTCAGACAGGCAAGTCTCCACGAGATATTGGAATATAATACAAAAAATCAGTCGGTTACGTCATATTGAAATGCCTGAGATCCTAACCCGGGGATAGCCAACGAATGGAGCAGCACAAAAACTCCAGGAAGAGACCCCAGGGCGCGAATCAGGGGGCACAAGGAACGGCCCACCCCCCCCAATTTCCCAACGTGGTGTTTGGGTTGTTTGCGGAGAGAAAAACAGCGGTATTGCGGGAGTTGGAAAGTCCAGTTTGCTGGATCTGTTATTTTAGCGGATAGGTCGAAAGCTTGCCAATCGGGAACTTGATGCGTGTATATGGAATAGGATGATATACCGGAGCAAAAAAGCGGGTGTCCGAGGGCAGAGTCTTGCCATCACAGCCCCATGATATCGCCAAGGGGGCGTAGGATGCGCATTAGCGCTGCCTGAGGGAATGGGCTGACCCCGGGGAGGGGGCCTGGGATTGAGGAGTTTTTAAGAGAAATCCGTGGTGTCGTAGTGTGTTATGCGTTTAAAAAACTGCATTTTTGGGTTTATGTATGTATAACGATGAAATCGGCAACCCAGTTCTGGATATTCTGTCCCAGCAATTTCACTGCGACATGCGCATCGTTTGTTAACTTGTAATTCATGCAGGAGGAAATAATGAAATTGAATAGTTTTTCAAACAACTTTCCTGTTGTCTGCGTAGGAGGTTCAGCTGGTGGGCTTGATGCTTATATCAGACTGCTTAAGAATTTGCCGGTAGACTTGGGTTTTGCAATCGTTATTGTTAATCATATAAGGACCACAGCTACCCGTCTCCACGAGATTCTCCCTCAATTCACAGAGATGCCAGTCGAGCTTATAAAGGAGAAATTATTCATCCAGCCTAATTGTCTGTATATCATTCCGGAAAATTGTGATTTGCACGTTCTTGAAGGTGAATTCCATCTTCGGCCGATATCAAAGCCGCGAGGATGGCCAGACGTAATTACCGTTTTCCTGCGTTCCCTGACAACGAACTGGGAAGGAAAAATTATAGCCATCATTGTTTCTGGTTACGATGGCGATGGAGCGGCAGCTTTATGTGGCATAAAAGAGGTGGGGGGTATCACCATCGCGCAGAAGCTGGAAACCGCAGATCATCCAGATATGCCGGAAAGTGCAATCGCAAGTGGGTGTATAGATTTTATTCTCTCTCCTGAGGATATCGCTAAACAGATCGTCCGAATAATGCACGACCCCAAAAAATGAAAGGGGGTAGTGTCAGAAAAAATAACGACATTTCAGCCAGTTAAACTTCCAGTTTGCTGGGCTCTTAGATTTGCAGCAGGCAGGGCAGGGAAATCGACCTGTTTTGATCAGGACCGGCGACAACGTCGTTGGATGAACTGTCGGATCGAGAGTGATAGGGCCAGATGGCAGCGTCCTGCGATTTCCAGTCCCCCAGTAATTGCGGCAGGGCACACGTAACTGGCCGCATGGCGCCGATTCGTTGGGGCCATGCCTCGGGTCATGGGTTCATGGTCAACGAGGCATCCTGTTCGGCGAGAAATACTGCATAGCCGCGTTTCAGGTACCGGGTGGAGAACAGGTACACGGCCCCTGCGGCGGTCGTGAGAGAAGTGATATCCTGAAATTCCTGGCCGCAGGACAGGGCCTTGAGGGCTGCCTCGATGGTTTCCGGGGCCAGATCGAAGGGTGTCTTCTCGAAGAGTTCCACAGGGAGGGGCCGGGTGTAATCCCGGGAGTTGGACCGGATCTCCGCAGCCAGCAGCAATTCCGGGGCGTCTTTGTGGTCCAGGATGCGGGCGTACGTGCGGCTGAGCAGCGCCGGATCGTGGTAGACGGTTCGGCCGGACAGGCTTTCAAACGATGCGATGCCGGGCAGTCCGGACAAAACCGCAGCCAGTCGCAGGCACGGATCGGCCTCAGGCGTGGTTTGCAGTCGCTCGGCGAACCCCTTCGCCAGAAGTCGTTCCAGGATTTCGTCGGCAGCGATCAGGCACATCGCGGCGCTGGCCTCCCGGACCGTTTCGAGGGCCGCTCGGGCCAGATCGTCCTCGTCGGCTTCGCTCATTTCCCAGTCTCCGGCGTCAGCTTGGCTGCGGCAAGCGTATCGCCCACATCCGCGAGCCCCAGTTCGGCATACCGCGCCTTGCCGGGCGCTCCCGTATCCTTGTCCCACCCCATGACCTCATAATAGAAATCCATGGCCCGGGCGATGTCGGCCGGGTCCATGCGGATGGACCCCTTGGTGAACGGCGCGGCGCCGTTTTGGTCCTCGAAAATCCAGGGCGGCACGAGGTCGTGCTCGGCGCGCATGTTTACTTGTCCCATGTCCCGAATGGTCAGCGCCCGGTGGAGGGTGAATATCCGCTCAGCGGCCCGGTCCAGGCCCTCCCGGTCCACGGTCTGTCCGGTGGCCAGACTCAGAAATTTCGACTCCAGGCTGTCATCCCCGGCGTAGCCGCGCTCTTGGAGGGGGGAGGCCGCCCAGGGGCCCATCCAGTTGCACACCCCCAGCGCGTCGTGCAATTCCTTGCGCAAAAGCGACCACTTGGCCCGCCGGGCTTTGTGCACGTTGGCGGGCGTATAGTCCCCCGGGGCGTCCAGGGCGTCGGGCGAACCCCAGATGGCGGCGGCCAGTTTTTTCTGCACGGCCAGCGGCAGGCCGTTGCGCACGAAGTTCGTATGGGAGTGGCACTGGGCATCCCGGTTGTACTGGGTGTTGATGATCACCCCGCACTGGCCGTCGTCCTCATTGGCATGGTGCTTGGGATGGCCCATCTTCCAGTAGGTCGTGGTATGGTCCTTGGCCCACTCCGTCTCGGGAATGGACCAGTGGTCGAAAATCGCGCCCGTACCCCGGCTGAGGACCTCCCCGAGTTCGCCCTGGCGGTTGGCGATGCGGGGGATGAGGTCAAGCAGGAAGGCCGGATCGGCGTTATCGTACTTGTCCCAGGGGATGGAGGCATATTCCTTCGACCCCAGCCGGGCCTTGAGGTAGCCGCCCTCGTAGAGCTTTCGCAGATCGCGTTGCAACTGGCCGTAATTGGACCACAGGCCCACGTCGTCGGCCAGGTGCATGCCCACCATGCAGGCCTCTATGGCGGTCTCGCTGTTTTTTTTGCCGGCGAGCTGCGTAAAAAACGACCGTCCGAACATCAGGGCGACGCAGGTGTTTTGGGCCGTGTCCGGGATGCCGTATTTGGTCGTTACCGACGGCACTTTGAGCATGGTGTGGCAGCGGATGGGGCAGGCCGTGCAGCCATTGCCGCGCACGGTGTATTTCCAGGCCTCGTCGCCCAGGAAATAGGCCGCGCTGTTGGTGCGGTAGGCGATACGGTTCGGGTCGCGCAGGGCGCCTGTGATTTCGACGGGCGGTTTCGCCGCGCCCCAGCGTTTGCCGGGCTGGCCGATCCAGCGGGAGGCCGGATTGTAGTATTCGGCCTGGGGCGTGGGAAAGCTCGGCACCACATGCTGGTTGTTGCCGCCAAGGAGAGAGAGATGGAACTTGACCAGCGCCTCCCATGCGCCCTTGTCCCCGGCGATACGCACCGCGCCGCTGCCCTGCACGGCCACGGCCTTGAGGTTTTTGCCGCCCATCACCCCGCCCACGCCGCCGGCCGAGTGGGAGACGGAATTGACCACCATGCCCATGGGGGCCTGGTTTTCCCCGGCCTGGCCGATGGCCGCCACCACGCAGTCCGGCCCCATCTCCTGGCTGAGTTCCAGGGTGGTCCGACGGATGCCCGTGCCCCATAGATGGCCGGCGTCGCGTATCTCCACATGGGCGTCGCGGATCATGAGCCACACGGGCCTTTCCGCCTTGCCTTCCACGATCAGGGCATCATACCCGGCGTATTTGAGCTTGGCCGCGAAATGCCCGCCCATGTGCCCCGACCCGACCAGAGGCCTGGGCCAGCAGGTGGGAAAGATGGTGGTTATGGTGGTGCGTCCGTTGCACGGCACGCTGGTGCCGACCAGGACGCCGGCGGCAAAGACAAGCTTGTTGGCCGGATCGAAGGGGCCGGTCCCGGCCGGAACCTCGTCCCAGAGCACCCGGTAGCCTATCCCGGCCCCGCCGAGCAGCGCCCCGTAGCGCTCGAGCGTATCCTCGGTTCCGATTTTCCCGGTGGAGAGATCCACCCGCAAGACCTTGCCGACAAACCCGCCGCTGCGTACGGCCATGACAGACTCCTTGCCCCGGTGAAGGGCTATTTCGCGGACTTCGTGCCGGCGGGGAGATGGCAGTCCAGGCAGGCCTTGGCCTTTTCCGGGGCAGTCACGGACAGGGTGGCCCGGTTCGGGCTTCCGTCACGGGTGAGGTCCCGCCAGGGCACATACCGCAGGGCCGCAGCCGGACAGGCTTCCACACATTTGGGACTGCCGTGGCACAGGAAGCATTTCGTGGCGACCCCGGCTTTTTCGTCGAAGGAGAGCATGCCCCAGGGGCAAGCCTGCTGGCACAGGCGACAGCCCACGCACAGGGCGGCGTCGACCACGCGGGCCCCGGTTTTCGGATCGGATATGATGGCGTCTTGGGGACAGGCCGTGGCGCAGGGAACGGGATGCGGACATTGGCGGCACACGCTCTGGACCACCAGCCCGTCGCCCCAGTCTCCGTGCATGCCGACGCCGCCCGTGGGGCCGGCGAGGCCGAAATTGAGAGCCCGGGATATCTTGATACGGGCCAGAGACGGCTGGGCGCGGCCGTCGTTAAATTCCGTACAGGCCAGTTCGCAACGCTGGCAGCCCACGCAGCGGGTGGGATCGGCCAGAATGCATCCTGTGGCGTTGTCCAAAATCACCAGCGGGGCGTTCTCGCCGAAGGCATCGCCCAGGCCCAGCATGGCCAAACCGGAGAGCGCGCAGACGGAGAGCTTGAGAAAGCCCCGGCGGCTCAATTCGGCCTCGAATCCGGAAGCCTTTGCCGCCTGTTCGATCCATTTTGAAGAGAGACCGCGGATCGTATGCACGTCACACCTCCCGCTCTGGCGCTTCTCGTCCTGGGGCCGGGAAAAAATGCTCCACAATGATGGGCCTCGAGAGATTCATAAAACGCTTTTATCCAGGCGTCCACAAGGGCCGGAATCCGGCGTGGCGGCATTTTTTCGGTCCGGTGATAACGCACCAAAATCTCGGAGGATGCCTCGGGAGATACGGCGAGAAGGGGAGGATTGCCGCTCAATCCGTCTCCGGGAGAAGGCCGCCCTGACCGGCGAGGCCAAGGCCGGGGCGAACACGCTCTGTGTTGCCATGCGCGACTGGAACGGCCGCGAGGTGACGCTCTGCCCACGGACGGGCGGCCCCTGGCCGCGGTGTTTCCCCATTTCCTGCCCTACGTCCGGAAGGCGGGCACCTGGCCGGCTAAAAATTTATTTTTGCAATAATTGTATAAAATTAACAGTCTTCCCCGGGCCATCAGGTGCCATTGTGACTGATTTCCCAAATAACACTTGTCACTGCCCCTGGCCGGGCGTAGCCCGAAGTTGCAGGGCTGCCGTGCGCTGCGGATCGTCCGAAGGCGGGCATCCGGATCTGGCGGCAAGGCCCGGGTGTGTGGGGAGATCGGCCGGCCCTGGCAAAAGGCAACGCATCAACCAACGCCCCTCGTGTTACGTACATTGACCGGACACCCGTCCCTTGGTGGGGCGAAGGCCTGATCGTCGAGACCCGGACTCGCGGATACCGCCCGCCCGGGGCCCGGACGCCCACGAGATCGCCGGACGCAAACCCGGCGGACGACGGCAGCCGCCCGTCGGCGACTTGGGGACACCCCCGAGGAGTCGGTCATGAGTCTGATGGATATCGGTGCCATAGCTGGCACACTGGTGTTTCTGGCCCTGCTTGGCGCACTCGTCTACAAGATGAGTCTGCGGCACTGAGGCAGTTGATGCTGGGCATGTACACGGGCGTTCGTCCCCCTTGGGGGCGGACGCCCGTTTTGTTTGGGCCGGCCGCCTGGAGCGGCATGGCTGGCTGGCGGCCGGGAAGCGGGGGAGAGGTCCGGGCGGACAGTCTGTGGGATGTGTTCATGCCTTGCACGGAGAAATCCAGTCGGGGGCTATGCCAACGAGGACCACGGTCACATTGTCCTGGGCCTGCCTGTCAAGGGCCGCTGTGATGAGCTGCCTGCACGCGTGCTGTGGCCCGTCTGCGCCGGCCTGGGACAGGATGCGCGCCAACTCGGCGTCGTCGACGGCGTCCGTAAGGCCGTCCGAGCAAAGAAGATACAGGTCCCCGGGTTCGAGGACGATGGGGACGAACTCCGCCTGCGGTTCGGACGACATGCCCAAGGCCCGGTAGATGATATGCCGTTCGGGACTGTGGGCGGCCTGTTGCGGGGATAAAAGCCCCTGGCGGACCTGGGCCATGACCAGGGAATGGTCCTCGCTTACCTGCCTGAGGCTTCCGCCGCGATACTGGTAGGCTCGGCTGTCGCCGACATTGGCCATGATCAAGCCGTCGTCGCAACGGTACAGCCCAACCAGGGTGCTGCCCATGCCCGAGGCCCCGAAGGAGCCGAAACGGGTCTTGGAGGCCTCAAGCATGGCCTTGTTGGCTTCGCTGATGGCCCGGCGAAACCGCTGGGAAGCGGGAAGCCAGGTCGGGGTCCCGGGCGGAGCGTATTCACGGGTGTCAAACGGGGAAGGCGCGGTCAGAAACCGGGCCACGGTCGTAACAGCCATGCGGCTGGCCACTTCGCCGGCCGCCAACCCGCCCATGCCGTCGGCGACGAGAAAAAGCCCCTGGTCGACATCGATCCAGAAGGCGTCCTCGTTGTTCTCCCGCACGCTTCCGCGATCCGTTGCTCCCGCAGCCTCGAACCTCATGGCTGCCCTTTCCGGTCCGGGCTCATGCCGAGCTTTTCGGCCGCCCGACGCGAGTAGGCGTTGTCCTTAAGCGGCATGGTCTCCAGCACCGCGTTCCAACGGGCTCTGGCCGTTTGCCGGTCGCCCAGGCCCTCATAGACCAGGCCTTCCTCGTAGAGCCGCTTGGCTTCGGCCTCGAGCATGGGGGTCAATTCGGCCAACCGGGCCTTGGTCTCCTTGGCCTCGGGGTAGATTTCAAGCACCTTGGCCCAGAGCGCAGAGGCTTCGGCGTATTTTTTCTGGTTGTAGAGCTTCTGGCCGGCGGTGAAGTCGGGCATGACTCGCTTGACCAGCGCGTCCTGGATCTCGGCGGCCTTCTTGCGCGCGGCGGCGCGGGCGGGCTCTGCTGCCTCGGCATCGCCCAGGCGGCGGTAGATCAGGAGAGCCTTGTAGAGGGCATCGTCGGCGAGAGCCGCTGCCGCTTCGTCGTAAAGGCCGTTTAATTCCTGACGTTTGGCCGTGGCAGTCTGGGCCTTTTCCTGCGCCTGGCGCTGGTCCGAGGCTTCGCGGGCATCGATTTTTTCCATGAGTTGCCGCACTTGAGCCGCGTCCGGGGCCTGAGCCAGGGCGTCTTGGGCCGCGGCCCGCGCCCCTGCCCCATCGCCGGCGGCCAGGAGACGCTCGGCTTGTTGGATATGGGGTTTGGCCCGTTCCAGAGCCTGGGCCGCCTGATCGCGGCGGCTTTTGTCCTCGGCACTCCGTTGCATCATGCCGGTCTGAAGTTCGGCCTTAAGCCGCTGGGCCTCCCCGTTGCCGGCATCGATGGCGAGCAGGGCGTCGAGACGGGCCAGCGCCTGATCGTCCCGGCCTTCTTCCTGGAGCCGGCGAGCCTGGATGAGCAGGGTCGAAACCTTGTTCATGAATTCCGTATCCTGTTGGGCCCGTTGTCTGGCCCAATCATCTGCAACCACGGCCTCCTGGGGGGTCTTGGCCGGCTTGGACAGGAAAAACAGCAGCACAAGCAGGATGAAAATCCCGATGCCCGCACTGATCAGAAGTTTCCTGTCGCCAAGCAGACGCCGCACCCGGGGCGGCAGCGCCAACCCGGCCTGGGGGTTGGATAAGACCAGGCGCAGGCGGGCGGGACCGAGGGTCAGGGTATCCCCGGTGCCGACCGGTGCGGTTTGGAAGGGAACGCCGTTTTTCAGGGCCGGATTCTTCGGGTTGCGGCTCAGGGCCAGCCAACGGCCGCCGCGACCGTCGATGAGAAGATGCTCGCGGGAGACCGTGGCATCGTCAATGACCAGGTCGCACCGGGCCGCACGTCCGATAAGCAGGTGGGTATCGAAGCGGTGGATGATGCCTTGCCCCGGCCCGGACAGGACTTCAACGGCGCTTTGGCCCTGGCCGGAGAAGGCCGGCCGGATGCGGAACTCCGTGCGCTCCGCCTGGCCTGGGCCGGTTGCCCGTTCGTCAAGGGGGGCTGTCAGGTCCGTCATGGGGCTTTTCCCTCCAACTGCTCCAGTTGTTTGGCGGCGTCCAGGCAGCGTTGGTCTGCAGACTGGCCGCGGCAGTATTCGGTCACAAGGCGAAAGGCATCCTTGGCCTCGCCAAAACGGGCATATTTGAGGGCAGTGAGTCCTTCGCGGGAGTACTTGTCCAAAAGCTGGTCGCGCTCGCTTGCAGCCCTGGCCAGCCATTTTGCCGCCTGGGTGTTTTGCGGATCAAGGGCCAGGGCTTTTTCCCATTCGCCTATGGCGGCGGCAATATTGTTGTTGTTGTAAAAAAACAGCCCTTGCCGGGTGAGGTCCTTGGCATTTTCGACCGCTTCGGCCGAAGCGGCCGGCTGGTCTGATGGCTGCGGTGCGAGGGCCTGGGCCGCCGGCTTTTGAGGCCCGGCCTCGGTTGCGGCAGCCTTTGTTTCCTGCTCGGGGCCGTGGGAAACCGGGGCGGGCGTATCCGGTCGGGGAAAAAGGACCAGCCCCACAACAAGGAACAGGGCCGCCAGGGCGGCCGCCGTCAGGAAAAGGCGCGCCTTGGGCGGGTTGCCCAGGCTGCGGGAACGGCCCGGGCCCTTGGGTGGCGCGTCGCCCGCCGTGGACTGGAGCGGAGCCGACGGCACGGCGGACTCGAGAAGCAGGACCGTTTGCCCAAGCCGCACGGCATCGCCCGGCGCAAGCACCGCCTGTTCCACCTTGACCGCGTTGACGAACACGCCGTTGGTGCTGCCGAGGTCCGTGACGGTGATGGTTTCTCCGTCCACGGTGAGGCTGGCATGGCGGCGCGAGACACTGACGTCGGCAGGGTCCAGGGGCAGGCCGCAGGTTGCGTCGCGTCCGATGGTCAGCACGCCGGGGGCCAGCGGCGCCTGGAACTCGTGGCCCGAAGGGCCGCGCACGGTGAGACGAAAGGCGACCAGCGGGCGGATGATGGTGCGATCCTCTTGGCTGGACGTCATGTGCCCTCCGTAATGCGTACGCGAATGGTGCAGGGTTCGGGCCCCGGTTCCTTGCGCGCTGCAAGCGGCTGGTTTTCGACTTGGCGCGCGGCATCCCCGGCCGGGTCGTCAACGATTGCGGCCACGGCGGCCAGCATGGCCGGATCGGCCAGGGCCGACAAAAGATGCACGGGCGGGACCATATCCCGGGAACGGAGATGGACCGCAAAAGACGGGCTCCAGGCGATGAGCCGGCAACTGGCCAGGTTGAGCAGGCACCAGGCCGCATCGTCGGCGGCGCTGGAGGCTTGGGGTGCCGGCTGTCCGCAGCCGGGCGCATCCGATGCCGAGGCGTCCGCGACGGCTGGGGGGGCTTGCGGCGGCGCGGCCTGGCTGGAAATTCCGGTGGGGATCAGGAGAAGCGCCCGTTCCACGGCGTGTTTGAGTTCGGCGACTTCCCGGGAGGCGGGGACAATGGTCAAGGCCGTGGTTCCGGACTTGAGGGCGACGCCGATGTCCTCGGCCGCCATCCGGATGGGCCGAAGCGACAAGCGCAAAAGGCCCCAGGCCGCAGTCCCCCACGCCATGGCCGCGACGAGCAGCCCGAAAAGCAAGCCGCCTATCCGGCTTGGGGGAGACAGCGCCTGATCGGGGTTGAAGAAGACCAGGGCCAGACCGAGCAGGGTTGCGCCGTCGCGAATGGGGCAGGCCAGGACGGCCTCGCCGTCCGGCATGGTCCAAAGGCTCAGGCCTTGCGCCCTGGCCGCCTTGTTGACCTCAGGATCATCCAGAACCCTCCCCATCTCCCGAGGTGGGGCCAGGACCTTGCCGTACGGATCGGCCACGATGGCCTGGCGCACGCCGTTCTCGGCTGCAACGGAGGCGGTGCGCAACTGATCGAGAAGCTTGGCCTGCAAGGGCACGCTGTTTTCTTCGGCCAGGGAACGGGCCAGGAGCGCCCCGCGCTGCAAGGCCTCGGTCCTGATGCAGACGTTTAAGGCGTGCTCGGCCGGGAGCCAGGCCGCCAGAAAGGCGCAAAGGGCCAGGGCGGCCGTGGACAGCAGGATTGCGGGCCGCGTGCCCAAGCCCCGCCCGGACGGGAGGGTTGGGCGTTTTTTCGGGGGGGCCTTGGGCGTGAACACCAGGCGCAGGCCGCAGAAGTCGGCGGCCAGGGCGCGGCTGAAGACGACCTTGCCGATTTTCTCGCCTTCCACGAAAATGCCGTTGAGGCTCCCCTGGTCGAGCAGTTCCGCCTCGGCCTCGCGGACGCGCAGCAGCGCGTGGCAGGAGGACACGGCCTTGTCGTCAAGGACCACGGCGTTGTCCACAGCGCGGCCGATGCCATGCTCGCCCTCCCCAAGCGTCAGGGTATCAAGGACCACACCGTCGCGTTCGATGCGCACTGCAACAATCATTTCCATATGCCCGTGCCGGTGTTGCGAGGAAACCGGTTATCTGTTGTAGAGGAATTTCATAACAAAAGGCCCGAAGACCACACCGAAGATGATCGGGAACAAAAAGAGCACCATGGGCAACAGGAGCTTCTGGGCGGCCACGGCACCGGCCCGTTCGGCGGCCAGGAACCGGTCCTGGCGCATACGCGCGGCCTGGTCCTTGAGGATGTCCGCGATGGTGGAGCCCATTTTCTGGGCTTGAACGAGGATGGACGAAAACGAATACATTTCCGGGGTGTCCACCCGGGCGGCCATGAGCGTGAGCGCGTCTTCCATGGACATGCCAAGCGTCACGTTGTGGTGGACCAGGGCCAGTTCCGCCACAAAGGGATCCCGGCCCGAGGCGAGGTCGCGGATACGCTTGATGCCGGCCTGGAAATCGAGTCCGGCCGCCGTGGACAGGGCCAGCATGTCCACCACGTCCGGCATGGAGCGGGTAATGGTCTTTTGGCGCGTGGTCTTTTTGTCGTAAAGCCACCAATAGGGATACAAAAGGCCCAACACCCCGAAAAGCATGACCGTGGAGGCGTTGGCCTTAAGGGCCAGGCCGAGCAGGCAGAAGATGCCGAGCATGGCCGCCTGAAAGGACACGAAGGCTTGTGGGGCAAGGATGCGGTCGATGCCGGCCGTGGTCAGATGGCGGGTGAGGCGCTCCAGGTACTTGGCCGGCGTCAGGCGGGCGGCGAGGGGTTCGAGAAAGGCGTAGCCGGGACGCAGCATGGCCGCCAGGCCGGCGCTTTCGCCAAGCAGGGCGTCGATGCGGTCGGGCAGGGGCTCCGGGAGTTGCCCCTGGTGCCCGGCGCGCGGCAAAAGCCACCAGACAAGGCTCCCCATGCCCACGGGGAAAAGGAACAGTCCGAGATCCCGCAATACACTGTCCATTGTCTCCTCCTCGCTACGCGTCAACGGTGACCCGCAGCACTTCGGCCGCCGAGGTCTGCCCCCGGACCAGCCGGGTGAGCGCCGAGGCGCGCAGGCTCCCCATGCCGGCAGCCTCGGCCGCGCGGCGCAGTTGCGCGGCACTCGTGCCGGCCAGGATCATCCGTTCCATATCGCCGGTCATGGTGAAGACTTCGTAAACACCGAGGCGGCCGCTGTAGCCGGTGCCGTGGCAGGCGGGGCAGCCGGCGGCTTCGTAAAAGACGCTGTGCGCCGACAGGGCGTCGCTGTCGGGGAAAACCGGCGGCACGGACCCTTCCCGGCGGCACTGCGGGCACAGGCGGCGCACCAGGCGCTGGGCCATGACCGTGATCCGCGTGGCCACGAGTTGATGTGGGGCCACGCCCATGTTGAGCAGCCGGCTGACCGCGCCCGGGGCATCGTTGGTATGCAGGGTGGACAGGACGAGATGGCCGGTGAGGGCCGCCTTGATGGCGAAATCAGCGGTTTCGGCGTCGCGGATCTCGCCGACCATGATGATGTCCGGGTCCTGGCGCAAAAAGGCGCGCATGGCCTTGGCAAAGGTCATGCCCTCTTCGGAATCGCACGGGACCTGGGTCGTCCCGTCGAGCCTGTATTCGACAGGGTCCTCGGCCGTGAGGATGTTGACTTCTGGCCGGTTGAGCCGGTCAAGAAAGGCATACAGGCTCGTGGTCTTGCCCGATCCGGTGGGACCTGTGACGAGCAACAGGCCGTTTGGCGCATCCAGAGCGGCGCAAATCAGGCGCTCCTCGGCCGCGCCCAGGTCCAGGTCCGCCAGACCCAGGCTCTTTTTGCCCTTGTCGAGCAGCCGCAGCACGATTTTCTGGCCGTAAAGGGCCGGCAGGGACGAAACGCGCATGTCCATGGGGCGGGCCGCGGCCAGGGTGAAATCGCATGGCCCCGTCCTGGGGCAGGCCGGCCTCGTCCGGGGCCAGGCCCGAAAGCAGCATGAGCCGTCTGGCCAGGGCCGCGCCGAGCAGCGGGGGCAGACGCAGGGCGTCCTGGAGCATCCCGTCGCGCCTGGCCCGGATGCGCCAGACACCCGCGCCAGGCTCCAGGTGGATGTCCGAGGCCGCAGTGGCGGCCAGCGTATCCATGACGGCGCGCACAAGCGCCACCACCTCCGGGTCCTCGGCCGGATCGCGCGGGCGGACATGGTCGGCCGCGATGCGGGCCACGGCCTTGGCCGCGCGCCCTGCCTGCTCCTCCATGTCCGCCGCGGGCGTTTCCCCGGGGAGCGGCGGGTCGCGGTACAGGGCGTCGATGGCCCGGGCGAGCCCTGCGCCGTGGCAGACATAGGGCCTGACCCGGGCGCCGAGCAGGTGCTCGACGCCGGCCAGGCTCGCGGCATCGTCAGGGATGGCCATGACCACATGGGCCTGCCCGCGCTCGAAACGCAAGGGCACGGCGGCAAAGGCCACGGCCGCGTCGCGGGGAAACAGGGTCCGGGCCGCCCGGGCGAATTCGGGATCAACCGCCACCAGGGACGGGTCGATGGCCTCGACGCCGAAGACCTCGCCAAGGACGTCGTTGACCGCCTGGGGCGCGAGCCGGCCAGCAGACAGCACCTGGTCGCTCACCAGCGTCCCCTCGGGCGTGTCCGCGTCAAGGACGCCCTGGGGCAGCCCGCGCTGCAACAGCGCCTGCTTCAGGCGTTGGTTGAGCCGTCTTCGGATGTCGGGGTCGGCCATGCTGATCACGCCTCCTTGCGGCCGGGCTAATTGCCGGCCTCAAGTGTGTAGCCGTTGTTAAACCGGTAGCTGAACCGGGCCTGGAAACGCGGGTCGTCGGTCCGCTCCAGTCCGGTGCCAAGGACCCACAATTCGAGGTCGTCCGGCAAGGCCCGCCGCGCCTCGGCGCTGTCCGGCACGCCCCGCATCCGGTCGATTTCCCATCCGTCGCGGTACATGACCAGGCTTGGCAACATCTCCAGGCGGTAGGGCGCCGGGTCGGCGCCGGCGTCCCACGGAAACGCGCAAAACCGCAGTTGTCCCTTGTAGGACTGGGACAGCCAGCCGAGGAGATCGTACAATTCCCGGGACTGGGGGGAGTCGGCGTTGTAAAAGAGCAGCAGGGTCAGCCCCGGCTGGCGCAGCACTGCCTCGGCGAAGGTTTCGGCGGTCACGGGCATGATGTCGGGCGGCGGCGGCGCTTTGCGGGCGCAGGCGCACAGCAGGCAGACGGCGCAAACCGCGATCAGGCCGGAAAGGGGCGTTTGGGCGGGGCGAGGCATGGAATACTCCTTGGCACGTGGTTGCATTGTCGTCGCGGTATGCGGCCGCACATCCGGCGCGCTTGGGCGCGGGGTCAGAATTTTTGCATTTTGGGCGCGCTTTGCTGCTTGATGCTTTGCTGCTTGGCGGCATCCTGAGCCTTCATGTCCTGGGCCTCGGGTTCGTCTTGGGCCTCGGGCTGGTCCTGGGCTTCGATTTCCTGCGTCTCGGGTTTGTCCGTCGCCTTCATTGCCTGGGCGTTGGGCTTGTCCTTTGCCTTGCTTGGCCGGGCCGCGGCGGACTGGGCCGTCGGCGCGCTCTGGGCGCTTGGGGCATTCTGGCTTTGGGGCCCGGCTTGGGCGCTTATGTCCTGGGTCTGGATCGCCTGGACCGTGGCCGCCTGTTGCTCTGTAAGGGCCGTGCCCTTGGGGGCCTTGAGCGCCTCGATTTTCTGCGTCCCGGAAGTTTTCTGGGCCTCGACGCCTTGTTGTTCGGCGGCCTGTTGGGCCTCGATCTTCTGTTGCCCGGCCGCCGTCCGCGTTTCGAGTCTTTGGCGTTGGGGCGTGTCCATGGCTTCGACATTCTTCGCAACAGACGTCTTTTGGCTGGTGATCACCTGATTTTTCGGGGCGCTTGCCGCTTCGATCTCCCGGGCCTGGGGCCCGGCTTGGCGCTCGGGGGCCGGCAGCGGGGCGACGGCTGTGTTGCCGGGGGCTTCATGCCCGGCGGGTTTGCGGGCCGTATTCCCCTCGACCGTCTTGGGGGCGTTGCGCCTTGGCGTGGCGGCCTGGGGCGCGGCCGGCACGAGGAGCTGGCCTTGCGGCGTGTCCCTGATTTCCATGCGCGGCGGCCCCTGGTCCGGCTGGCCGGTTTTTCCGCCAGCGGAACGCACGCCGCGCTCCGCGGCCCGGGTGAGGGTGTTGTCCCCGGCCGCCGGTTGCGGCCAGGCCGGGAGGGCCAGCCCCAGCAGGACCGCCAGGGCGGCACGGGCAAGGCGCGCCGGCGTCGGGCGAAACCAGGTTTGCATCGCGGCCTCCCTAGACCTTCACCTTGACGATGCGCAGCATGAGCGAAAGTCCCGCGACTTCCATGAGGGCCATGGCCATGAGCATGAGCCAGCCGCCAAAGGTGGTGAAGAAAAGCGAAATGGACTTGGGGTCGAGCTGGTAGAGGACGATGCCGAGCACCACCGGCAGGGCTGCCAGGAAATAAGCCTGGGTCTCGCCTTCGGCGGTCATGGCCTGGATTTTCTTCATGACGCGCTTGCGCTCCTGGATGGTCGCGGCCAGGGTGTCGAAGATTTCCGTCAGGTTGCCGCCGGTTTCCCGCAAGATGATGACCGAATTGGCGAAGATGCGGGAATCGGCCGAGCCCACGCGCTCGGCCAGGCGTTTGAGGGCGTCGCTTAAATCCGCGCCCAGGCGGTGTTCCTTGAGCAGCAGGCCGAATTCCTGGGACAGGGGCGCCGGGGCCTTCTGGGCCGTCAGGTCGAGCGCCTGCAGCAGGCTCAGTCCGGCCCGCAAGGCATTGGCGGTCATGATCAGGCCGTCGGCCAGCTGGGTCTCGAACTGCTTGGCCCGCCGCTGCTCGATCAGGAAAATGCCCAACTCCGGCAGACGCCAGGCGGCACAGGCGAAAACCGCCAGGGAAAAAAGACGCAACAGCAGGTGGGAAAAAAGGCCTTGCGCCGGCGGATAGAGTTCGGCCGCGGACAAGGGCAACCGCTCCACGGCCTTGGCCCGGGACAGGGCGAAGGCCTCTTTTTCGGTTTCGCCGCGAAGACCGTAGACCGTGGCCAGATTCGCCTGCCCCTTGGCGTAGCCGGGGACCAGGGCCACGGCCTTGGCAAAGGATTTTTCAGCCAGATCGAGGTTGCCCGTGGCCAGATAGGCCACGCCCATTTCGTTGCAAGCCAGGGCCGAGTTCGAGGATTCGGAGTGGGAGAGCGCGGCCAGCGCGCCGTCGTAATCGCCCTCCTTGTTGCGCTCCACGGCCTGGTCGATGGCGTGGCGTTCAAGTTGCGTGGCAGCCGAGGGCAGAAGGAAGCCGAGGGCAGCACCGCCAATGGTCAGCCCCAGCACCACGGTCGCGGCCGTGCGCGTCGTGACCGGCACGAACATGTCGTCCAAGCGCGCAACCAGGGACCGGACTTTGCGGTCCAGGATCGAAAGGCCGCCGCCGGTGCCTCCGTCGAACAGGGCGGCAAACCACAGCCAGAGGGTGTACCAGAAAAGGGCCAGAAGCAGCAGGGACAACAAGAACATGGTCATCGTCGCGCCTCGCCTGCCGCCATGGCGGCGGTCCAGAAGATTTCTCGCGGCACACTCACGCCGCGGTCCTCGAAATCGGCCAGACAACGGGGAATGTACCCGGTGGCCACGTATGCGCCCCGGACGGACTGGGGCGTGGGTGCGCCTTCCTGGCGGAAGACGAAGATATCGCCCAGGGTGACGACGTCGCCTTCCATGCCGGTCACCTCGGCCAGTTGGACGATGCGCCGCCTGCCGTCCTTGAAGCGCTTGATCTGGATGATGAGGTCTATGGCCCCGATGACCTGTTCGCGGATGGTCTTGGGGGATAGTTCGTAACCGGCGTACATGACGAGAGTTTCCAGGCGGCGCAGGGCCTCCCGGGCGCTGTTGGCGTGGATGGTGGTCAGCGACCCGTCGTGCCCGGTGTTCATGGCCTGGAGCATGTCGAGGGCCTCGGCCCCGCGACATTCGCCGACCACGATGCGGTCCGGGCGCATACGCAGGCAGTTGCGCACCAGGTCGCGGATGGTCACCTCGCCCTTGCCCTCGATGTTGGGCGGCCGCCCCTCCAGGGTGATGACGTGGGGCTGCTGGAGCTTGAGCTCAGCCGAGTCTTCCACAGTGATGATGCGTTCGTCGGCCGGGATAAACTCCGACAGGACGTTGAGCAGCGTGGTCTTGCCCGAACCTGTGCCGCCGGAAATGAGGATGTTGCGCCGGGCCAGGACGGCGGCTTGCAAAAAGGCCTCCATCTGGGGAGAGAGCGTGCCGCGTTCGATGAGGTCCCGGCAGGACAGCTTGTTGTCCGGAAACTTGCGGATGGTCAGGGCCGCGCCCTTGAGGGCCAGGGGCGCAATGACAGCGTTGACCCGCGAGCCGTCGGCCAGCCTGGCGTCCACCATGGGCGTGGCCGAGTCGATCTTGCGCCCAAGCGGGGCGACGATGCGCTCGATGACGCGCATGAGGTGCTGTTGCGAGAGGAACCGTCGTGTGGTGGTCTCGATGCGGCCGGCGCGCTCCACGTAGATGACATCAAAGCTGTTGACCATGATTTCGGAGATCGACGGGTCGCGCAACAGGTCTTCCAGCAGCCCGAGGCCAAGGACGTCCTGGAGCAGTTCCCCGACCAGCCTGTCCCGGGCCTCGCGGGAGCGCAGGCCCGTGGCCTCGTCGATGAGCAGGATGATGTGCCGCGTGACTTCCTGCCGCAGGGCCTCGAGCTTGGCCGGGTCGCTGCCTGTCCCCAGGTCGGCGTACTTGAGGTCGAAGGTTTCGAGCAGACGCTTGTGGATGTCGCGCTTGACCGCGTCGAGGTCGATGGCATCCTGCTCCCGGACGGGCTGCGCCTCGCCTTGGGCTGCGGCCCGCGCCTGCCCGCCGTGGCCGAGCAGGGCATGGGACAGGGCGTCGAAGGCCTTGGTCATCTCATGGCGGGGGTGGTCGCCGGGGTAGGTTCGTCCGCCGGCAAGATTGGCCTGGGCGTTTCGGTCGTAGGGAATGACACCCATGACTGCCCGGCCAAGGGCCTGCTCCATGGACTGGGCGGTGATCCGTTCGTCCTCGCCCACGCGGTTGAGTACACACCGGACCGCGTGCTGGGAATAGTTGCACTGGCGAAGGAAATCGAGGTCGGCCTTGGCATGGGCCATGTCCAGGGGGCCGGGCGCGGCCGGCACCAGGATGGTTTCGGAGAGGTCGAGAACGTGGGCCTCGGCCGGGCCGAAGCCGTGGCCCAGGTCGGCCACGATCCAGCCGTAGACGGAAAGCAGCCGGCCAATGAGGGCCGCCAGGGCCTTGGGCGCGGGCGGCCCGGCCGCCGCCACAGGGCGCGGCCCGTAAAGGGCCAGGACGTCCAGGCCGCTTCTGTGGCTGGTGGCGAAGGTCTTGAGCATGGACGGGGCCAGCCGGTCTGCCGTGGGCAACAGGGCCTCCAGGGCGTTGACCTCGGGGAGGCCAAGGAACAGGGCCGCGTCCATGGACAGCGGACTGCCCAGGTCCAGGAGCAGCACGGTTTCGCGCGTCTCCAGGAGCAGGTCCACGGCCAGGTTGACGGCCAAAAACGTCCTGCCGACGCCGCCCCGCGAGGCGTAAAGGGTAACGAGTCTGCCGGGCATGGCCGCCTGCGTCAGTTGCCCTGTTTGCGCAGGCGTTCGAGGTCTTTTTTCTTGAACGAATCCTCGACTTTGCCTTTCATGTCCCCCAGCGCCTGCCCGGGGTGGGCGACGATGCTCGGGGTGATGAAGACCACCACTTCCCAGCCGTCGGTTCCGGCCCTGGTGCGGCGGTTGAGCTGGAGCAGGCTTTCCTGGTTGTTTGGGGGCGACAGGGAAAGGGCTTCCAGTTCGCGCTGGCCGATGAGCCCGCCAAGGACGATGCTCTGGCCCGAAGCGACATTCAGGGCCGTGGACAGGTTGTTGGTGCTGACCGTGGGTGCGCCGGTGGTGGCGTTTTCAGACACGACCGAGCTCGATTCGACGTGGATCGAGGTGTCGATGTTGCTCAAGGGATCGATGTTGGGCGAGATGTTGAGCGTCATGCCCACCTTCTTGTACTCCACGCCCATGGTGCCGAGGCTTTGGGCCACGCTGATGGGGATCTCGGTGCCGGCGAAGAACTTGGCTTCGCCGCCCTGCTTGGTGATGACCGCCTGGTTCATGAGCGAGCGTCCCTGACCCTCGTCCCGGATGCGCCGCATCTTGGGGAGCAAGCTTGACAGGGTGCCGGTCACGGTGGAGGCGATGGAGGCGTTTTTTTCGGAATCGTAGGAGCCTGTCGCGTCGAGGGTGCCAAGCGGGTTCCAGTGCACGCCGAGGTCGCGCAGGGCGGTTTTGGACAGTTCCATGATCTGCATGGTCACTTCGATCAGTTCGGGCTTGCGGTAGGGCTTGGCCGGCTCGGGCGCGACCCGCAGGGTGTTGACCACGCTTTTGGAGTACAGGGCGGCGATTTTCTCGGCCCGCTCGATGTCTTCGGGCGCGGTTACCGTGCCGTCGAGGACAAAGGCGTTGCGCACGGCCTTGACCGCGATGCCGGGCCGGTTGATTTCCTTTTTGATCTGGTCGCTTACGATGCGCTTCATGACCGGGCTCATGTTCACCTGGTTGACGGTCCCGGGCATCCCGGCCAGGGCGGCGGCCACCTTGTCGTAGTGCTCGGCGCTGTAGACCTCCCCCGACACCACGAGCCTGCCGCCGAGAACCTTGACCGTCACCCCTTCCATGCCGGCGAACATCTCGCGCAGGGCGGCGGCGTCGTCGTCCAGGGAGCCGGAGCGCACGCGGATCTGGTATTCCTTCTGCTGTCCGGCCGTGCCCAGGATGATGAGGTTGGTCTGGCCGGATTTCTTGGCGTTTACGAGCATGGACGTGTCCGAGGTTCGGGCCACGCCGAGTACCTCCGGGTCGCCCACGGCGACCTTGTCCACGGTGAATCCCGGTTCGATGGGGATGCTCTGGCCGGCAGCCATTTCCATCCGGGCGGGCTCCTCGGCCAGGGCCGCGGCGGCCCAGAGAATCAGGGCGACAAGCAGGGCGGTTGTGGCCGCGCCCCGGCGCGCAAGTGACGTCCGACTCATGATTGCGGTTACCTCTCGGGAAGGGTTGTGGGCCTCGTCTCGTTGCATGGGCGATGTCGTCCGCAGCCGGGCTAGCGCATCTGGATTTCCTCGCTGCCCCGGAACTCGGTCCAGACCGGACGGGTGCGGGGGAGTACCGGTTTTTCCGTGCCAAGCACCTGTTGGGCGGTGACGTTGGCCAGGGGCAGCGGCTGCTGCTCCGGCTTTTGCCAACTGCTGCGAAGCGACACGGACAGGCTGCCGATCTCCTGGGCCAGGGCCGTTTTCTGGGCTTCGTCGGGACTCAGGGACAGGGTCAGGGTGCGCACGGTCGTCGGGCTTTTCTGGTTTTCCGGCGTCACGCTCGACGCCAGGCCGCCAACGGCCTGCTGGCTGGGGGCGACCCGGGGGCCGGCCCCGGCCGTGGAGCGCTGGTTGACGGCCAGGACGAGGATGTTTTGCAACAGGATGCGGGCAATCGAGCCCTCGGGCACGGCCTGGCCCTGCTGCACGGAGCCGGTTTGCACCGTGACCAGAACGTCCACGAAGTCACCGGGCCGCACCAGTCCGGCCACGGCGGTGACGTCGTTGACCGCAATGCTGTAGGCGCGCTTGTCCGCCGGAATCTTGCGGGCCACGCCCTCCTCGGCGGCGGGGCGAAAGAGCGAATCCAGCACCTGGGCACCCTTGAGCATGGGCACAGCCGCGATCCGGTCCAGCACCTCGACGGGCCGCGTCAGGGCACCCGGCTGGACGAATTTTTTGGGGATCTCCACGGTCTCGACAGCACTTTCGTCGAGCAGGGAACCCTCGGGAATGTCCTTGGCGGCCATGAGCACCTTGATGGGCGTGGCCAGGGAAAGCAGTTCCTTCTCTTTCTTGTAGATGTAGGAATAGACGAGCAACAGGGCGAACAGGGCCACGCCCAGGGAGATCAGGACCAGTTTGGACTTGCTCATGGCTCACTCGTTTATTGTGCGTTTGCGGAAGTAGCAGAAGTATTCGCTTTGGGTCCTTCCCGTGTAGCTGCCGCCGTAGCCGATGAGTCTAAGCGGCACGCGCACGGGATTTTGTCCGAGCTTTTCCCCGATGACGCCCGGCACATACAGCGTGGCCTCGCTCTTTTTCTCGACGCGCCCGAAGGAATCCCCGGCGATCGCGTCCAGTTTCCTGCGCAGGTCATAGCGGAGGTCCTCCTCGGCCCGGGCCATGTTCTCGTAGAGCGTGCGCCCCCACAGCAGGAACATGAGAACAAGCGACAGCCACAGGAGCATGAAGGCGGCCTCGATCATGGCCTGGCCCCGTTGGTCGCGCGCCAGCCGCGCCGCTTTTCTGCGAAAAGACCGCATCGCACCCGTCCCCTAATGCAGCACGTTATCCAGATCCGGCACGCCGGGCCTGGGATCGAGCCTGTTGAGTCTGACCAGGACCGGGATGTACTGCGGTTGTCCTTTTTTCACGTCGCCCCTGGTGGGCATGGCCGCCGCGTAGGCCTCCAGCTTTTGCATCAGGCCGAAGATCGATGCTGCCATGACGAAGTCCTTGGACTGCTGGGTCAGCTTGAAGGCGGCGTAGGTCATCGGAGAGCTTTTCTTGGAGATCTTGTAGTCGAATGCGGCCGAGCCGTGTTGGGTGTGCACGCCGCAAACACCGACGGGCGAAGCGCCCATGTGGCTGCAGAAGTGGTCGTCCGGTCCGGCCATGAGGTCGGACCAAGCCAGGCCCGTGGTGTAGTTGCAGCGAAGGCTGCGAAACGAGGAAATGTAACGGTAGGAGACCGTCCGGCTGTACGTCTTGTATTGCATGAGCCGGCCGGGTTCTTCCAGGCTCGATCCGGGATTGATCGATTCCATGCGTACGGAAGTGAGGCCGATATCATCGCAGTTGGCCTTTTTGGTGGCCTTGGCGATGCGCATGGCCTGCCTGGCGTAAGAGACGTTGGCCTCGTCCTGGTACTGGCGCAGGGCCCTGAACACCCTTTTGTAGTACCTCACGGCCTCGTTGGCCGCCTTCTCGTCCTTCCACGGTATGACGGTCTCGCTCCAGGCCATGACCGCCCTGGCGATGGAGAGGACGTAATCCTGGCTCCAGAAGTTGACCTCGGCGATTTCGTTAAGTCCCGCCGCTTGCACGGCCGCCGCCGACAGGGCGCAGGCGTCGGCCGTGTTTTGCAGCCGGAGCTTTTCGAAGACGAGCTGGCCGATGTTGAGGGCCAGGAAGACCATGACCATGAGTGTGGGCAACAGCAGGGCCACGAAGACCGTGACCGAGCCGCGTTGGTCGTCTGGGCGTTTTCCGAATCGTTTCATGGCCCTACTTCGCCGCGTTGTCCCCGGAAGGGGTGGGTTCCACGAAGGTCTTGACCGCGTGGCTGATGGTAAAGGACTGCCCCGTGCCAAAAAGCGTGCCCACGGCCTGGGGCAGGGCCACGGTCTTTTGGGCGCTGACCGTGTCAGACGTGATTTTCAGTCTGAAATCCTTGTCGATTTCGGAAGCGGCCGCCTCGGCCGAACCGCCCACGGCCTGGACCCGCGAGGCCACGAACGTGGCGTAGCGCAGCCGGGAATGGGCCAGGAAGATTTCCGAAATGTTCACGGAGGCCACGAACAGAAACAGGATGAACATGAGGGCGAAGGCGAATTCCACGGTCGCCGCCCCGGCCTCGTTGCGGCCAAAAGGCTTCCGGCTCCCGGGCGGACAGGGCCGGGTGCGCCACGGCCGCCCCGGCCGGCGCAGGGCCGGCGCGTCGCTCCACCGGGCGAGGATGGGAGGCAGGATTCGGGTGGTGCCGCGCATCGTGTTATACCCCGGCGGTTTCCCGGACCTTCTTGACGACGTCCTTGAAGAATTCCTTGAGCGGATCGAACATGTACGTGGCGGCCGCGATGATGCCGATGACGATGACGGCGATGAGCAGGACGTATTCCACCGTGGTCGCACCGTCCTCGTCGCGTGTGCGGCGCTTGAACCCATTGATGGCGCAGTCGGTCTTGACGGCGAGGGCAAGGACCAAGTCATTGAGGCGTTTCATGCGTGTGCTCCCTGGCGTCATGGATAGGGTTTGGCGATGAAATTCATGAAATTGTTCAATATATCTTTGGCCATGGGGCGGAATATGGAATCCTCGACCCCGTAAAGGATGGCTGCCGCGATCAGCATGACCAGGCCGTATTCCACCGTGATGGCCCCGTCTTGCGACGCGGCCAATCGGGAGAGGCGGCGCAGGCAGCCCGTGGGCACCCGGTGCGCGAGCAGCCGCCTTGCCGGGGCCGTGAACCAATGGAAACGCTGCAAGGGGAGACGCTCCCTATTTGACCAGGACGAGTTCGAGCTTTTCGTCCAGGGTCAAGGTCCGGGCCAGCTTGCGTTTGCGCGCCTCGGCGTTGCTCACGTATTCGACGGCATAGACGTACTTCCCGGGCAAAGCCTCCGGCGGAACGGTGATCACGGCGTCCACGGCCACCCGGCCGGGGGTCAGGGTGAAGTCCGGGGTCGCGTCGGAAAAGACCTGTTTGCCGTTGAAAGAGAGGGAGCGCGTCAGGAGACCGGTGTCGGCCTTGTCCCCGGCGGCCGGGCAAAAGGCGTAGACAATATGATGGAGCAATTGGGTTCCGGGTTTGGCCGGATTCGGGGCCAAGGTATTCTGCTCCAAAAGGATGAAGGGGAGCGGCTTTTGGGCGCAGTCCAGGGACGCAAAGACCGCATCGGCCGCAGTCACAAGCCGGCTGCCCGCCTTGGGCTGTAACCCACTGTCGGGCGGCACCGGCTTGGGCGCGCAGGAAACCGCGGTCAGGCACAGCAGGAAAAAGAGCGTCATGGTCTGTCGTTTCATGGGTCGCTTCCTCCGACGAAGGCACGTCCATTTCATGGCGGGCAGGCTCATTTGATGATGCGCCACCCGGATTGGGGGGGCGCGTCGGGTTTGACGGCAGGGCGCGGGGCGGCCTGCTTGGCCGCCGGTCGTGCCGCCACCGCAGGGGGCGGGGGCGACGGCGCGCTGGTCGCGGTCAGCGCGGCGCTGACAAACCCGGTGCGCCCCCCGGGCTCGGAAATCTGTATCCAGTCGCCATTTTGGGCGAGCGCGGTCACGCGCGTCCCCTTGTTCAGACGCGTCAGAACCTCGGCCGTGTCGCTCGGCTGTTCACGAAGCCGGGCATCATCGACAGTGATATAAAGCGCTTGCGGTTTGGCTGGCTTTTGCTCCTGCGGCATCGCAGGTGTGGCCGCAGGAATTTGGTTTGCCGCCGCGTCAGGAGCCGGCGAGGCCGGGGCCGGTTGCGGCTCGGGCCCGGAACCCTGCCGGACCTGCCTGGCCTCGGGCGTTGTGGCTGGCGGCGCGGCCTGGGTGGCGGAGGCCTCCGGCGTCGGAGCCTCCCCGGCCGTGGCCGTTGGGGCAGGCGCTTTGACCGCCGGTTCGGGCGGAGTCGCCGCGTCTGGCTGCGACTGCCCGGCCAGTATCCCCTTTGGCGGCCCGGGAGCGGCCTGGGACGGTTGCGCCGGCTCCTGCGCCGTGAGGGCATCCGCCTCGGCACGGGCTGGGGCAGCGGGAGATTGTGGCGAAGTTTCTCCACCGAAAGCGGCTGGTTGCGTCGCCACGGGGGCGGGCGGTGTTTTCCCCACGGATACGAGGACCAAGTACCCCCCCAGCCCAAGGACCATGGCCAGGCCGATGCCGGGCAGCAGGCCCTTGCGCCTGCCTCGACGGCGCAGGGAGGCCGGGTGAGGCTGGCGCGGGCCGGTGCCTTCCTGGTCATGGATTGATTCGTCGGTGGCCGCGTGTTCCTCTGGGGCGGGGCTTGCCGGGTCTTTGGCCGCGATGGCCGAATGCGGCGCGGCCTGTGTCGTGTCCCCGGCAGGGGCCGGCGGCACGGCGGTTTGGGCTGGGTCATTGGCCCAGGCGGGCTGTCCCGGGGACGTCGCGTCGATGCCGGCCGGGGTGACGGCGCAAACCGCGCTGACGCCCGGCCCGTCCCCGGCCCGGGCCATCGCGGGATTGGCCACCGGCCATTGGGAAAGGGGCGGGAGCATGGCCCGGATGCGGCGCACGTCCTCCAGGAAGCTCTCGGCGCTTGGGAAACGGTCTTGCGGCGTTTTGGCCAGGGCCCTGGCAATGAGATTGCGGCACTCCTGGCCGGCCGCGTCATCGGGAAGCCAGGGAAGCGGCAGGGGCTCTTTTTCCAGATGCCCCATCATGATTTCCAGATCGGTGTTCCCGACAAAGGGGGGGAACCGGAAAGCAGTTCGTGCAACGTCGCGCCCAGGCTGTAGATATCGACGGAAAAGCTGACCGTGCCGGCGCGGATGAGTTCCGGGGCCATGTAATGCAGGGTGCCGATGCCGCCGCCAAAGCGGGTCAGCCCGCTTTCCTCGTCCACCAGCCTGGCGATGCCAAAGTCCGTGACCTTGACCAGGCCATCCTTGGACACCATGATATTGCTCGGCTTGATGTCCCGGTGGACAACGCCGTTTTTGTGCATGAAGGCCAGACCGTTTAAGACGCCCTCGGCGATCGCGAACGTCTCGGGCAGGGTGAGCCGTTCCCGTCCCTCGAGCATGGCTTTGGCGGTCTGGCCTTCGACATATTCCATGACGAGGAACACGCCCTGTTCGTTCTCGAT
This sequence comes from Desulfovibrio sp. DV, assembly GCF_001936595.1. GTDB lineage: Bacteria > Desulfobacterota > Desulfovibrionia > Desulfovibrionales > Desulfovibrionaceae > Solidesulfovibrio. The sequence goes on along the minus strand of NZ_MLBG01000006.1, from coordinate 15,808 downwards.
GAGGTCGAAAATGCTGACCACGTTGGGGTGGGGCAACCGGGCCTGCAGGCGCGCTTCCTGGAGAAAACGCTTGAGCATGTCCTGGTTGTGCGAGAGTTGGGGGGCCAAGCGCTTGATGGCAACCTGACGATCCAACCGGCGATGGAGGGCACGGTAGACCTGCCCCATGCCTCCCTCGCCGATTTTCTCCTGGATGACATAGCCCTCAAGGTATTCCAAAGCGTTTCCCCCGGACGACAACCACAACTGCCCAGGCGACGGCCTCAAGCGGCCGCAGCGAAGCTGTCCATGGAGACCGTTTTGGCCCCATTGACTGGGCTTTCATGCTTACAGTGGGGATATAGCGCGAAAAGACCCAAAGGCTTGTCAGGTATTCCCGTGATTTTTGCGTAGCGGAATCCGGGGACGGCCCGGCCGCATCCGGCCGGGTGGAGCGGCACCGCAACGGCGGCCAAAAAATGACAGGCCCGGTCGGAGGCATTCCCGGCCGGGCCTTGCAAGGTCAGGAAAAGACCGGGTCGGTCAGCCGCGCCGCCGGATGGCGAGCTTGCGCAGTTCGTTCATGCTGGAAAGTCCGAGTTTGCGGAGCAGGCGGCCGTAATACGTCTCCACGGTGTGAAAACTGATGTTGAGCTCCCTGCCCATTTCGGCGGTCGTTTCACCGCGTCCGAGCCCGGCCAATATCTGTTCCTCGCGTTGGCTCAAGGTGGGCTCCCCGCTGTCGTCCGGCGCGAGAACCCGGTTGGCCAAGCTGCGCATGACCTCGGGACTGGTGTAACGCCGCCCGGCGGCAACCGCTTCGACGGCCTCGAGCAGGACGTCCTCGACCTCGCGCTTGGTGACATAGCCCCTCGTCCCCCGGGAGAAGGCCCGCTCTATGGATTTGCCATCCTCGTGCATGGAGTAGATGAGCGTCGGGACGCCTCGGGCTGCCAGGTCGTCGATCAGGTCCAGCCCGGATTCCTCGGCCAGGGAAAGGTCCACCAGCGCCACGGCAGCCCCGGCCCCGTCGATGCGGGCCAGCAGTTCCGTCCGGTTGCCGGCCACGCCGCAAACGGTATGGCCGCTTTGCGTCAGCAGCAGCGAGAGGCCGTTTCGCATGACCGGATGGTCGTCAACCAGAAAGACGCGACGTCCGGATGGTGCAATCTTATCCATCAGCATCCTCCTGCGTTGTTCCGGCCACTGTGCAGGCAAGGGAACAGACCACCCTGGTCCCGCCCCCTGCGAAGTCGTCTATGGAAAGCGTCGCCTGGATCATGCTCGCCCGATAGGCCATAATGCGCAAGCCGAGCCCTCCCGGGGATGCAGCCACCGCCTGTCGGCCGATGCCGTCATCGCGCACCGTGAGGACAAGTCGGCGGTCCGGGCCGCAGTGGAGAGCGATGTCGATGCATCCCGGCCGGGCATGTTTGACGGCGTTGGCCACTGCTTCCTGGGCAATGCGAAAAAGCTGGACGAGATGGTTGTTGCAGCAGCAGGCACAGGCCAGATTCTGGGAATACTCGATGTCGACCCCGCTCACCCGAGCCATGCGCCGCGCCAGTTCGGCCAGGGACGCCCCGATTTCTCCGGGGGTGCGTTCGACCGGCCAAAGCCCTCGGGAGAGGTCATAGGCTTGGCTGACCGAATCATTGACCAACACGGCAATCTCCGCGACTTCCGCAGCCACGTCTTGTTCCGTGATGGGGCGGCGCGCCAGGGTTGCACAGCGCATCCGGGTGCCGACCAGTTGCTGGCACAGGCCGTCGTGCAGATCGTGGCTCAGACGCCGCCGTTCCTCCTCGCTGACATTGACGATTTCTCGCTCCAACCGGGTGCGTTCGTCCATTTCCGTTCGCAAGACCGATGACAGGTTTTCCACGGCTGTAAAGGCGTTGGAAAAACGCTGGGCCATGGCCAATGCCTGGGACAGGACGAAGGCGAGCAGGCCCACGGGCAGGAGGGTCAAGCCGTTGCTGCTGAAGAAATGCCAGTAAATGTCGTTGAGGGAGGTCGCCGAGAGGATAAGGTAGCCCAAGAGGAGGATGAGGGCTCCGTCGCGACCATGCCGCAGGCAAAGCGCCAACAGGATGAAAAAACAAAAAGTGAGAGGGAATGTTATTATGGCGAGCCACGATACCGCATCATATATGAAGGGCTGGGATTGCGTCGTGATTATGAAGACGAATACGATGCTTCTCAAGTCATAGACGTATTGTATTGTCTGAATAAATTCTTTTGGATAAAGAGATTTGTAGAATCTATAGAGCACCGAGCCGAGGACGGCCATGGAACAGAGGCAGACCCTGGCGACGATATCCGGATCGGTTTGCGGGAAAAACAGGGTTACCAGCCAATCGGAAGAGTCCAATGTGTCATAGGCGCAAATGATGACGATGCAGCCCAAGCCGAAATAGAGGGTGGAAATATCTTTTTTTCTCAGGAAATAGAGGGAGAAATGGTAGATGGCCATGACGAGCAGGCTGCCGGTGAAAAGCATGGCCCAGGCCCATACGCGGATATGTGCCCGTTCCAACTCCTCCGGCTGGCCCAGTTGGATCGGATGCAGCAGGCCGCCCCGGCGAAAGGTGTGGTTGGAGACCTGCAGCACCAGGTCCACTGGCGTCCCGCGGCACTCGATCTTGGCCAGGACCAGGGAGCGGTGTGGGATTTCAGTCGCGGCGCTTCGCCCGACCAAGCCGCTTGCGGCGACGCGCTGTCCGTTGGCCCACAGCTGGTAGGCGTCGTGGATGGCGAAAAGCCGCAGGGCCAACTGGCGGACGCCGGGCCCTGGCAACAGGCGCAGGCGAAAGGTGGCCTGCCCCCGGCCGGGCAGGGGCTGACCGTCAAGCGGATATCCTTTCCAGGAACCCGGAACGTTCAGGTAGCCGGATTTTTCCGGAAGACCGGAGTCTGATCGAAAATCCTCGGGAGCAAGCAGCCGGTCCCAATAAAACTCCCACTGCCCGTCCAGGGCGATCGGCCCGTCTCTGCCCGCATCCCAGCCGGAGAGGTCTATCTCGCCTTGCTTGACCTGCGCCGCGCTGCCGTCCTGTCGGGCACAGCCCAGGCAGGGCAAGAGCAGCACAAGCATCAGGCTGGCCAAGAGCCGTGTGTGTCGAGCCGCCATCATGCGCGCGGCCTCCCCCCTGCTGCGGCGCGAGGAGTGAACCTAGTTTTCAGACACGACTTTGCCAAGGCCTTCGGACACATGCTTGCTCCAATTGTTTCTACCTCTGCCAGAATGATTATTTTTTCAAGATGCAATGGGGGGACGCGTTCTCTTGCCGCGCTGACGCGCAAGCCCCGAATGATCGCTTGCTGCACCAACAAGCCGTCATCGAAGCAGACGCCGCAGGTTTACATCCCGCCCGGCGCATCACGTAAAAAAGACAAGGGGTTCGGTCACGTTGGCCGAACCCCTTGTTTCGTGGGGATCACCGGGCTCGATCATCCCTTGGCCAGGCCCGGCGGGAAGACGAGACTTTGGCCGGCCGGGCCGGCCGCCTGGAGCGGCCTGGCTGCCTGGCGGCCGGGGCAGGGGGCGCGGCCGCTTCAGGCCGGTGCGGCGTTGCCTGTCCCCGAACCGCCGCCGGGCGTCAGCCCGCCAGCCCCTGGCCGAATTCGCGGCCAAAGGTCCGGCACTGCTCCAAGGCATCGCCGTCGGGATTCCACAGGGCCCGGATGCCGTCCGAAGGCACCTCGAAGCCGCACTCTTTGAGTTGCGCGGTCAAAAGCTTCACTGACTCGCCGCTCCAGCCATAGGCGCCGAAGGCCGCGGCCTTCTTTTTCTTGAAGCCCAGACCGCGCACCATCTCCAGGAAGCCGCCCAGGGACGACAGATAGCCCCGGTTGATGGTCGGCGAGCCCACGAGCACGGCCTTGGAACGAAAGACCTCCGTCACGATGTCGTTCTTGTCGCCTTTGGCGGCGTTAAAGAGCTTGACCGTGAGGCTCGGATCGGCCTGGTTCAAGCCTTCGGCAATGGCCTCGGCCATGCGCCGGGTGCCGTTCCACATGGTGTCGTAGACGATGGTCGCCTGCTGCTCCTGGTAATCGCCGGCCCATTCCAGATATTTGGTCACAATCTGCATGGGGTTGTCGCGCCAGATGGTGCCGTGGCTTGGGCAGATCAGCTTGAGCGGCAGGCCGAGGCCGGCAAACTCCTCGATCTTGCGCTTCACCAGGGCGCTGAAGGGCGTGAGAATGTTGGCGTAATATTTGATGCATTCCTCCATGAGGCTGCAGGGGTCAACCAGATCGTTGTACATGCCTTCCGAAGCCAGGTGATGCCCAAAGGCGTCGTTGCTAAACAGGATGTCGTCGCCGGTCAGATAGCAGAACATGGTGTCCGGCCAGTGCAGCATCGGCGCTTCAATGAAAATCAGCTCGCGGCTCCCCAGGCTCAGGCGCTGGCCGGTCTTGACCACCTGGAAGTTCCAGTCCTGGTGGTAGTGCCCTTTGAGGGATTTGACCCCGTTGGCCGTGCAGTAGACCGGGACGTCGGGGATGTGCCGCATGAGTTGCGGCAGGCCTCCGCTGTGGTCGCTCTCGGCATGGTTGGCGATGACGTAGTCGATGCGTTCGAGGTCAACCACGGTCTTGAGGTGCTCGATGAATTCGCCGGCAAAGGGGGCCCAGACCGTCTCGACCAGGGCTGTCCTTTCGTCCTGCACCAGATAGGAATTGTAGGTGGAGCCGTGATGCGTGGAGTATTCCTCGCCGTGGAAACGGCGCAACTCCCAGTCCCGTTTGCCCACCCAGGTCACAGCGTCGGTGATCGTAAAACGCATGGCTGTTTCTCCTTTTTGGGGCAGCTGCCCGGATGTCGTGTTGTCGAAATTCGTTTATGCCAATGGCACGAGCATACGCTATTTGAGCGGGTCGGTGTCCTCTTTTCGTTCCTGGCCGGCAATTTTCACCGCCCGGCAGGGGGGCTTTAGGGTTGTCACGGGGCCGTTTGCCGGATCTCGTCGCCTTCGCGTCTGCCTTTTTTGTTGCTTAAAGGATATAATTACAGTGAGTTATTGTATCTCTGCGAGATCGTGCTTGACATATAAAATGATAAACAATAAAAAACATCATTCAATTTTAATCAAGGTCGCTCCTCCGGAGCCGGGGAGCGACCTGTATTGAGGGATACACGTGGGACGGAAAAAGACCTCGGAACTTGATGCAGCAGTGACCAGACAGGGCATTGTCGAAACGGCTGAACAGCTCTTTCGGGCTGTGGGCTACGCCAAGACCACTGTGGCCGACATCGCCAAGGCCTTGGGCATGAGCCCGGCCAACGTCTACCGCTATTTTCCCACCAAGGCGGCCATAAACGAAGCCATCTGCGACCGGTTGGTGCACAGCATCGAAGTCAAAAGCTGGGCAGCCGCCGGCGAAGAAGGCACAGCGACCGAGCGGCTGACCCGTTTCGTCATTGCCTACCACACCATTATTATAAGCAGCATTATCAAGGAAAAGCGGCTCTACGACATGGTTGCCGTGGCCATGGACGAGCATTGGGCCGTGGTCAAACAGCACAGCTACCGCATGTGCGATTACCTCTGCATCATTCTTGAGCAAGGAATGGCCGCCGGAGAATTCCGGAAAGTGGACGGCTCGAAGATGGCCATCACCATTCATGAAGCGCTGGCTGTCTTTCTGTATCCATCACTGCTTGAACATCGCGTGAACGAAGACGATGGCCGCGGCACGATCCTGGACGATCTGCGAGCGCTCCTCGACCTGCTTTTGCATGGCCTGTGCGCCAATGCCTGAATAGTGTCCCCACCCTCCAACCTGGAAGGCGTCTGCCATGCCCTTGCCCACCACTCCTTTGCCGCCTGCCTCCAATCTGGCCGCCTGTTGGGCGATAGCCGTTGCCCTCCTGCTCTGCCTGCCGCTGCCGGGTTGCCAGGAAGCCCAGAGCGCCCGCCAATCCGCGCCTGTGGTCAAAACCGTACGGGTCATTGCCGAGTCCGGAGCCGAAGACCGCACCTATTCCGGGGTCATCGTGGCCCGCCACGAGGTGGAGGAATCCTTCCGGGTGGGCGGGCGGATCGAAAAACGGCTGGTGGATGTCGGGGACCGGGTCAGGGCCGGGCAGGTGCTGGCTGGCCTGGACGAGAAGGACCTGCGTCTGGCCACGGAAAGCACCCTGGCCGAATGGAAGGCCGCCATTTCCAACCAGGAGCAGGCCGCCACCGAGGAACGGCGCTATACCACGCTGCTGGCCCGGCATGTGGTCAGCCAGTCCGAATACGACCTCAAGCACCTGGCCGGCGATGAGGCCCGGGCGCGTCTGGAGAAAGCGGAACGGACCCACAAGCTGGCCGTCAGCCAGCTTGGCTACGCCAATCTCCTGGCCAGCACCGACGGGGTGGTCACCAAGGTGAGCGCCGAGGCCGGGCAGGTCGTGTCTCCGGGCCAGAGCGTCGTGGCCGTGGCCCGGGACGGAGCCCTTGAGGTCCAGGCGGACATCCCCGAAAGGCGGATCGCGGATCTCAAAAACACCACGGCGGAAATCACCCTCTGGTCGAACCGGGACGTGCACTATCGGGCCGTGCTGCGGGAAACCGCTCCGGCCGCCGATCCGGCCACCCGGACCTATGCCGTGCGCTATTTCCTCCCGGACACCGACGACGCGGTGCGCCTTGGCATGACGGCGACCCTGCACCTGACCGGTCCGGCCAGGGAGCGCATCGTCCGCATTCCGGCCAGCGCGCTTTTCAACCAGGGCACCGGGCCCGGGGTGTGGATCGTCGAGCCCCGGACCGGGAAGCTGACGCTGCGGCCGGTCACGGTGGACCACTATTCCGACCGGGACGCCTTTGTCCTCGGGCCGCTGGCTGATGGGGACGCCATCGTCGCCTCCGGCGTTCAGAAGCTTGACGCCGGCATGACCGTCCGTCTGGCTGACGCACCGCAGGAGGACGGCCAGTAATGCGCTGCAACCTGTCGGAGTGGGCCGTCACCCACCGTCCACTCACCCTGTTTCTCATCCTGGTCGTTTCCCTGGCCGGCCTTTGGTCCTATGGGCAGCTCGGCCGGGCCGAGGACCCGGATTTCACGGTCAAGGCGATGATCATAAGCGCCCGGTGGCCCGGGGCCACTGCTGATGAGATCCAGCGTCTGGTGGCCGATCCCATCGAGAAAAAGCTCCAGGAAGTCCCGTATTTCGACAAGGTGAAAACCTACTGCCGGCCGGGCAGCGTGGTCATGCAGCTGGTCCTGCGCGACAGCGCGCCTCCGGCGGCCGTGGGCGAGAGCTGGTACCAGGCCCGAAAGCGCGTGGGCGACATCCGGGGCAATCTGCCGGCAGGCGTGCTTGGCCCGGCCTTTAACGACGAGTTCGGCGATGTGGACTCTGTCCTGTATCTGCTCACCGGCGACGGCTACACCATGCGCGAACTCAAGGACGAGGCCGAGACCATCCGGCAGGCCCTGCTGCGCGTGCCGGCCGTGACCAAGGTGCGCTTTTACGGGGAGCAGGCCGAGTGCATTTTCGTGGAGCTCAACCACGCCAAGCTGGCCCGGCTGGGGCTGACGGCCCAGACCGTGTTCGACTCCATTGCCCGGCAAAATGCCGTGACTCCGGCCGGAAGCCTGGAAACCGACGCCGACACCGTCTATCTGCGCGTGGACGGAGCCCTGGCCGGGGTCCAGGCCCTGGCCGAAGTGCCCATCCAACATGCCGGCAAGGTTTTCCGGCTCGGGGACATCGCCGCCTTGCGCCGGGATGCCGAGGACCCGCCGTCCTTCGTTGTCCGGCAGGAAGGCCAGCCGGCCATCGCCCTGGGCGTGGTCATGGCCAAGGGCGGCAACATCCTGGAGCTTGGCCAGCGCCTCAACCAGGCCATGGAGCAGATCCGCAAGAACCTGCCACTGGGCTTTGCCATCACGACTGTGGCTGATCAGGCGGAAGTGGTCGACGCCTCGGTCTTTGAATTTCTCCGGTCGTTTCTTGAAGCCCTGGTCATCGTCCTGGCCGTGAGCTTCCTGTCGCTTGGCTGGCGCACGGGGGTCGTCGTGGCCCTGGCCGTGCCGCTGGTGCTGTCCATGGTCCTGGCGATCATGTACGCCCTCGGGATGAGCCTGGAGCGGATATCGCTTGGTGCGCTCATTATCGCCCTGGGCCTGCTGGTCGACGACGCCATCATTTCGGTGGAGATGATGGTGGTGAAGATGGAACAGGGCTTAGACCGGATAAAGGCCGCCACCTTTGCCTGGAAGGCCACGGCCTTTCCCATGCTCACCGGCACGCTGGTCACGGTTGCCGGCTTCCTGCCCGTGGGGCTGGCCAAGTCCTCCTCGGGCGAATACGCAGGCGGCATCTTCTGGGTGGTGGCCATCGCCCTGGTGGCCTCCTGGCTGGTGGCCGTGGTTTTCACCCCCTACCTCGGCTACAAGCTGTTGCCGCACTTCCACGGTGCGGCCCACCAGGACCCGGGTGCCATCTACCAGACCCCGGTCTACCGACGGCTGCGCAGCGTCGTCGTCTGGAGCGTCACGCACCGCAAAACCGTGGTTGGCGCGACCATCGGGCTTTTCCTGCTGGCCTGTGTCGGCTCGGCCTTCGTGTCCCTCCAGTTTTTTCCGGCCTCTTCCCGGCCCGAACTCCTGGTGGAAATGCGTCTGCCCGAAGGTTCCTCCTTCAAGGCAACGGCGGCCGCAGTCGAAACCATGGAGGCCTTTCTCAAAGACGATGCCGCCATCAAGACCGCCACGAGCTATATCGGCTCGGGACCGCCGCGCTGGTTCCTGCCCATGGCCCCGGAACTGCCCAAGGCCAGCTACGGCGTCATCGTGCTCAATACCAGGGACGCCGAGGCCCGGGACCAGCTTAAAAGCCGTATCGAGGCGTATGTGGCCAAGGGCGGCCTGCCCCAGGCCCGGGTGCGGGTGACGACACTTTTTCTCGGGCCGCCGGTGGGATTTCCCGTGCAATTTCGGGTGATCGGCCCGGACCCGCTCAAGGTGCGGGCCATCGCCTACCAGGTCCGCGAGGTCATGCGGGCCAATCCCAAGGTCTATGACGTCAATCTGGATTGGAACGAACAGGCCAAGGCCATCCGGCTGGTGGTGGACCAGGACCGGGCCAGGGTTCTCGGCCTGACCCCGCAGGATATTGCCGAGGCCCTCCAGATGCTCCTGTCCGGCGTCGCCATCTCCCAGGTCCGGGACGGCACCGAGCTGGTCAGTATCGTGGCCCGGGCCGTACCCGAGGAGCGCCTGCGCCCGGAACTCCTGGCCGACCTGACCATCAGCGCCCGCAACGGCCAGGCCATCCCGCTCTCCCAGGTGGCAAAAATCCAGTACGTTGCCGAGGAACCCATCCTGTGGCGGCAAAACCGCGACCTCAATATCACGGTCCGGGCCGAGGTCATCGACGGGATGCAGCCGCCGGACGTTTCCATGGAAATCCTGCCCCGGCTCAAGCCCATCGAAAAGGCGCTTCCCCCGGACTACCGTATCGAGACCGGCGGGGCGCTTGAGGAAAGCAGCAAGGCCAATGCGGCCATTGTGGCCCTGTTGCCGATGACGGCCGGGATCATGCTCGTGCTGTTGATGTTCCAGTTGCAAAGCTTCCCGAGCCTGTTCCTGGTCGTGGCCACGGCTCCGCTGGGCCTCATTGGTGCGGTCGGGGCGTTGCTGGTCTTCAACCAGCCCTTCGGGTTTGTGGCCATGCTCGGCGTCCTGTCCCTGGCCGGCATGATCATGCGCAACAGCGTCATCCTCGTGGATCAGATTTCCCAGGACCGGCAGGACGCGGTCGCGCCATGGGAAGCCGTCATCGGCGCAACCATCCGTCGGACCCGGCCGGTGGTGCTGACGGCGCTGGCGGCCATCCTGGCCATGATCCCCCTGACCCGAAACGTCTTCTGGGGACCCATGGCCTTTGCCATCATGGGCGGCCTGCTGGTGGCGACGGTTTTGACCCTGCTTTTCACGCCGGCGCTCTATGCCCTGGTTTTTCGCATCCAGCGGCCGGCGGACTAAGGGGCGCGCCGGGAATGCCGCTTAGTTTTTCAGCGCATACAACACTGTCTCATATATCGTTAAATTCGGAGAATGATGCCCGAGGTGGAAAGTGTAGCGGCTGTTGAGCGCCATGATGGCATGAGGAATTTCCCAAAGGTGGTCGCCGCAGTGGTAGGCGCTGATCATCATCTTGGGGGTGCTGGCGGCGATGCACTGTCTGGCTCCCTGGAGAACCTCCATTTCCGCGCCCTCGACGTCGAGCTTTATGATTGTGGGAGCGAATCCGTGTTCATGGCAGAAGGCATCGATGCTGGTCACCTCAATGGAATGAGCGCCCTGGTCGCTGATTCGTGAGGATTGAGAAGCACTGCTGAAAGAGAGTCGGCCACTGGAACTCCAGAGTCCTTTCGGAATGATAAAATATCGGTTTTCGTTGCTGTATGAAATAGTATTCTTGTAGAGTTCCTTGAGGTTTTCCGTTTCTGGTTCAAAACTGAAGACTGCAGAGGTGTTATTTGTTGCGGCAAAGAAGCGCGCAGCAGTATCGCCGTTGAAAGCGCCGCCGTCAATGATCCGTTCATGGTCTCCAAACCTGGTATCGGGGTGGAGATACTGTTCGTAGCTGGAAAATTTCAAGACCCTGGGGTCGAGCGTCAGTCGGAAAAGAAGGAGCCCGTCGAGGATGTCCCGGGATGGCGCATCGGAGAGCAGGTCGTAGAGGCGGGCGATCTTGTCGGTGTTGGCGCGTACTAGCTCGTAGTCCATCATCCTGGCATCGCGCCAATTGATGTGGGTGATGTCTATGTAGTTGGTGATGGAAAATTTCTGCAGATGGGTCGCGATGGACCGGGCTTCGAGGTGGTTGATGACAAACAGCGCATCGCTGCAGGTGAGTATGGCCTCTTTATGGTCGATAATGGGGATTCCCTCAAAACGTGAACCCCAGGAAGACTTGTCGATTGTTGTAATAAAGTCCGGTCTTTTCCCGTAGACGTCCGAGAGTGGTGAGCCGAAAACGACCACACGCGTTGCCTTGCGGACAATATCCGACGGATGCCTGTAAGCATCCAGGGCATCCAGTACACAGCTCGAAATCCCCATATCTCCCCTCCTGCGTGCGGCTCGTTTTCGCTCGCCCGGACCGTTCCCGCTGTCGTTTTTCCTGCCGCTTCGCAGGTTGTGCCCGGCCGCCGGCCCCTTCCCCTTTTTTTACCGCTAGGCGTGGCTGTAGCCGCCGGCTTCCGTGTGCTCCAGGGGACGGGTCACCGGGTTTTTGTCGAAGTGGGCCAGGCAGCGCCCGAGGTCGGTGACCAGCAGGTCGGCCAGGTCGCGGCTGAAGCCGTGTCGCACCAGGGCGCGCATGACCACCATATCCTGGCAGTTGGCGGGCATGGAATAGGCCGGCACCTGCCAGCCCCGGGAGCGCAGCCGGTCGGACAGGTCGTAGAGGGTGAAGTTGTGCCTGCCGCCCTCGGCCAGACTCCAGGTCACGGCCGGGATGCCGCCGCGGCCGTCGTAGATGACGGTGAAAGGCCCCATCTTCCCGAGGGCCTGGCCAAGATAGGCGGCTGTGTCGTAGCAGGCCTGGTGGACCTTGCGGTAGCCTTCGCGTCCCAGGCGCAGGAAATTGTAGTACTGGGCGATGATCTGGCCGCCGGGGCGCGAGAAATTGAGGGCAAAGGTGGGCATGTCGCCGCCCAGGTAATTGACCCGGAAGATCAGGTCCTCAGGCAGCTCCGCCGCCTCGCGCCACACCACCCAGCCAACACCCAGGGGGGCCAGCCCGAACTTATGCCCCGAGGCGTTGATGGACTTGACCCGCTCAAGGCGGAAATCCCAGGCCAGATCCGGCTCGACAAACGGGGCCAGGAAGCCGCCGCTGGCCCCGTCGACATGCACGGGGATGTCCAGGCCGGTTTGGGCTTGCAGGGTATCGAGGGCCGCACAGACTGCGGCCACGGGTTCGTACTGGCAGGTGAAGGTCACGCCCAGGGTGGGGACCACGCCGATGGTGTTTTCGTCGCACCGGGCCACGGCCTCTTCGGCCGACAGGATCAGGCGGTCGCGCTCCATGGGGATTTCGCGCAGCTCCACATCCCAGTAGCGGGCGAACTTGTGCCAGCAGACCTGCACCGGACCGCAGACCAGGTTGGGCTTGTCCACGGGCTTGCCCGCCGCCTTCCTGCGCTCGCGCCAGCGCCATTTCATGGCCAGCCCGCCCAGCATGGCCGCTTCGCTGGAGCCGGTGGTGGAGCAGCCAAGCGTGTTGGCCGCTTCGGGCGAGTTCCACAGGTCGGCCAGCATATGGACGCAGCGGGCCTCGATTTCGGCCGTCTGCGGATACTCGTCCTTGTCGATCATGTTCTTGTCCAGGCACTCGTCCATGAGCCTGGCAATCTCGGGCTCAAGCCAGGTCTGGCAGAAGGTGGCCAAATTCTGGCGGGAATTGCCGTCCAGCATGAGTTCGTCGTGCACGATCTGGTAGATGTCGCGTGGGCGCTGTTCCTTCTGGGGGAAACGGTATTTGGGGACCTGGATGCCAAGGTCTGTGGAGGCGTACACGTCGTTAAGAAGGGTGCTGCGGACACTGTCTTTCTGGTGCAGGACCATATTGTGGGCTCCTTATGTTCTGGCGTGTTGCGGGACAAGGCGGCGTCCTGGCCCTGACCGGGCCAGCCGCCTTGCCTTTTCTGGCGGTCCGGCGGCAGCCTCGGGCGGATGCCGCAGTTGTCTGGTGCCCGAGCGAATCTGCCGTCGGCTGTGTTGCAGCTTGGTGCCAAAACACCTTGACGATTCCGGGCGACAGCTGCACTTGCCAACCCGCATACAAAATTGCTAGTTCACGGTGTTGTTGAGAAAAGGTGGAGCTTCCCTTTCTGACGCGCCATGCTGCAACAGCCTGGGCTGCAGGTGACTTGCCGTAGCGAAAAGCCGGTCATTTCGCAAGCGGGGGCACGGCGTCAGGAGCACAAGGCACACAGGCAGGATCGTGCTGCATGGAGGGAGCATCCATCACCGGCCGTGATCCTTGCCGCCGGGGCCATTGCCAAAGCGTTGCGAAGGCTTGGTTCAGACAAAGGGTTTTCATTCGGTCAATGGTTTGGGGCGACAAGGGAAGTCTGTCCCGCAGCAAGCCTGGCCGCGTCAAGGAACGAGAAACGAACACCACTGCCGCCGAGGAGAGACCATGCCCAGAAGGATCGCTGCCCTGTTGTTCCTGTTGTTCTCACTCACGCAGGCATGGTCAGGCGTCCTGGCCTGCACCAGTGTGCGGATCAAAACCTCGGACGGAATGGTTTTTTATGCCCGGACCATGGAAGGCGAATGGACCTTGCAGACGGTCCTTGGCGTGGTGCCCAAGGGGACGGCCTACCGGGGAACCCTGCCTGACGGCACTTCCAACGGACTCAAATGGAAAACCAAGTACGCCTTCGTCGGCATGTTTGATTTCGGAATGCCCCTGGCCTCCGACGGTATGAACGAGAAAGGTCTGGTGGTTGGCGAGTTGTTCCTGCCGGGCTACGCCGCCTACGAATCCTATGAAGGCTCCAAGGCCGGCAAGACCGTGGCCCAGTTCGAATACGGCACCTGGCTGCTCTCGAATTTTGCCAGCGTCGCGGAAGTGCGCAAGGGCTACCGCGAGGTGCGGGTCTGCCAGGGCCCCACGGACAAGGCCGGCCCGTTGCCCCTGCATTATGTGGTGCACGACCCGTCGGGCGACAGCGTGGTTATCGAATTCACGGCCGGCAAGGTGGCAATCTACGACAACCCCCTTGGCGTCATGACCAATTCCCCCACCTTTGACTGGATGCTCACGAACCTCGACAATTATATCAATCTGTCCGTCATGAACACGCCGGAAAAGGACCTCAAGGGGCTCACGCTCAAGCAGTTCGGCCAGGGCTCGGGCCTCTACGGACTGCCCGGAGACTACAGCCCGCCCAGCCGCTTTGTGCGCATGGTGACCCTGTCCCAGGCCGCGCTGCCGGCCAAGGGTGCGGACCAGGGGCTTAATCAGGCCATCACCATCCTCGACAACGTGGACATCCCCATCGGCGCGGTACGCGGCTTTGAGGGCAAGGAAGCGCGCTACGACAAGACCATCTGGTCGGTGGTGGCCGATACCGCCAACCGGCGCTACTATTTCCGCAGCATGGACAACAAGAACTGGCGCTATGTCGACCTGGACAAGGCCTTTGCCTCGGCCAGGGGCATCACGTCCATTCCGGTCTTCATTCCGGTCGATTATCCTGATGTGACGAGCCAGGCCAGGCCCTTTCAATAAGCGCTGCCCCTCCACATGGACCTTCAAGTTGACCCTGACGCCGATCCTGCCCAAACTGTTGTAACTGCTTCGGTGTTGTGACAACGCTCTTTCCCGAAAGACCACATCACGAAAAGGATGTCCCCATGCCGCACAGTGCCCAAACCAAGACCGTGACCGTTGCTTCCTGGCTCCTTCTTGGCATCCTGGCCATCTGCCTTTGCTGTGTCCCTGCGCCGGCCCGGGCGGCCGAAGGCGGCGTGAGCCACTACATTCTGGGGGCTTACGGCGATTTCCTCATGGGCTATATTCCGGCCCCGGGGTTGTACCTGCGAAATGACACGCTCTACCAGTCGGCGCGCTCGGACGGCACCTTCAGGGGGGGCAAGGTCTACGCCGGAATCAACGAGCAGATGGTCATGAACATCACCAAGCTCACCTACCTGTTCGACGTTCCGGCCATGGGCGGCTTTCTCGGAGCCGGGGTCGGGGTGCCTTTCATCATCAATGAACATATAGCAGGCGACGTGTCTGCCGACTATACCCGCCGCTCCCGCACGACCGGCCTGGACATGCCGCACCAGTTTGACATCGGCGGCGGTGGCGACCGGGGCGGACTTTCCGATATCTTCCTGATGCCGGTCATTGCCGGCTGGAATTTCGGCGAGTGCCATCTCGTGGTTTCGCCGATCGTCTTCCTGCCGACCGGCTATTACAACTCCAAGAAGCTGACCAATCTCGGCATGAACTACACGACCTTCGACGGCAACGTGGCTTTCACCTGGCTTGGGAAAAGCAACTTCGAGGTGTCGGTCAACGCCGGCTACATGATCAACACCGAAAACATCACCACCAACTACCTGACCGGCAACCAGATCCATGCGGACTGGACAGCGGCCTACCATATAAACGAGCGTCTGGCCTTGGGCGCGGTCGGCTACCTCTTCGCCCAGACCACGCCCGACTCCGGCTCGGGAGCAACCATGGGCTCCTTCCTGTCGTCCGGCACCGGCGTCGGGCCGGCCATCACCTACGCCATCCCGGTTGCGGGCAAGGATGTCATGCTTGTCGCCAAATGGCTGCACGGGATCGGGGCCACCCACAGCCCGATTGGCGACACGGTGTATGCTTCCTTTGCGCTCAAGTTCTAAGGGCCGGGAACGGGCCGGCCTTGCGTTTTCCGGTGGCCGGGCCGGGAGAATCTCGGGGAGGGCCGTTTTCGGCGGGGCAGGGCAGGGGCTGGCGGGAAAGGGCCTCTGGCCGGGCTTGGCCGGCGGTTTTATTGCCGCTGGAGACGGATAGGCCGCGGCATCCGGGAAAATACCCGCCAGGGTCTTTTCTGTCGGACCTGGCAGACAGGAATACCAAGGGGTTGGCCTCACGTGGCCAACCCCTTTTTCGTGTGCCCGCCTGGGCCCAGGGCTGGGGTCGGAATGGCCGGGGCCGTATCCTTGACATTCGTGTAAACAAACCCGTCGACAGCCTCCGGGAAAAACGCTCTTGGCCTTAAAAAAATATCGGGGCTGTGGCGCAATGGAGGTTTTCCGGAGATGGGGCTGTGCCTGGGCCGGCAACACGCTGCAAGTCCTT